>JANJTH010000597.1 GCA_024711205.1 Planctomycetota bacterium
GGCGACCCCGAGGCGCGGCTCGCGCTCGCGCGGCGCGCGGGCGGGCTCGCGGTCGCGCTCGCGGCGCTGTTCGCGCTCGCCTGGCGCTGGCGCCGCCGGCTCGCGCGCCGGGCCGAGGTGATCCTCGAGCGCAAGCGCGACCCCGAGCGGTGCTGGATCCCCGCCGCGGGCGACCGCGCCGCCTTCTACGCGGTCTACGTGCTCGGCCCCTGCGTGCCCTGGCTCGCGGCCGGCGGCGGGCTCGTGCTCGCGGCGGGGCTCCTCGGCGCCCCGCGCGACCTGATCGTGCGGCTCGCCTGCCTCGCGCTCGTCCTCGTCGCGAGCCGGGCGCTCCGCTCGCTCAACCACCTGTTCTTCCGCGAGCGCAAGCTGCGCGCGCTCGCGCGGCTCCGCCCCGACAACCGCGCCCCGCTCCACCTCCGCGTGGAGCTCGAGCTGCTCGTCGTCACGCCGCTCGCCGCGGCCTGGATCCTCGTCGTGGGCCGGCCCGAGCTGTGGGCGACCGAGGTCGTGCTCGTGACCGCCCTCAAGGTCGCGGCCGCGCTCGGGATCGCAGCGGCCGCCCACGTCGCCCGGCAGGAGGTCGCGCAGGCCCTGCGCGTCCGCGTCGCCGACCCGGGCGAGGGGTTCCAGGTCGTCGAGTGGTTCAAGGGGCTCTACAACGGGCTCGTCCAGTACCTGGTCGTCCTGCTCCTCCTCGACGCGCTGCTCGTGGCCGTGCTGTGGGTCTCGGGCTACGCCGACCCGGCCTCCTTCCTGCTCGGGGCCACGCTCCGGACCGCCGCGACCCTGGCCGGGGCCGTGCTCCTCATCGCGCTGCTCCGCCGGGCGAGCCGGGCCGTGCTCGCCTGGTCGATCGACGCGACGGGCGACCGGCCGGGCCTCCAGATCGTCCTCAGCATGCTCGTGTTCGTCGGCTCGCGCCTCGCGGAGCTCGCGACCCTCGCCCTCGCGCTCGTCTCGATGTACGCGGCGTGGGGCGGCGACGTGACGCCTGCGCTCGCCCTGCTCTCCTCGGAGCGCACGGCGGCCGGCGCGGCGGCGGGCGTGAAGATCGTGGCCCTGCTCGCGGCCTCCTACTACGCGAACCGGCTCGCCGCGTTCACGATCGACGCGTTCGTCGAGCAGACGCTCCGCACCGCGAGCCCCGACGTGGCCCGCCGCCGCGACACGTTCGCGCCGCTCGTCAAGAGCGCCGTCCGCTACCTGATCGTGCTCGGGACCGTGATCTACGCGGCGACGCTCGCGGGGATCGACCTCATGAGCATCGTCGCCGGCCTCGGCGTGATCGGCATCGCGGTCGCCTTCGGCGCCCAGACGCTCGTGAAGGACGTGATCTCGGGCGTGTTCCTGATCATGGACGACGACCTGGCCGTCGGGGACTACGTGATGGTCGGGGCGGTCGAGGGCACGGTCGAGAACGTCGGCGTCCGCACGACCAAGCTCAGGACCCCCAACGGCGTGCTCGTCTCGCTGCCGAACGGGAGCATCAACCAGGTCGACAACTTCAACCGGGGCTGGAACCGCGCGGTGGTCGCCGTCGACGTGGCCTACGAGGCCGACGTGGACCGGGCCATGCTCGTGCTGCGCGAGGTGGCGGAGGAGTACCGGCGGCAGCGCCCGGAGCTCCTGATCGAGGCGCCCGAGGTGCAGGGGCTGCTCGTGTTCGGGGCCTCCGGGGTGACGATCCGCGTGCGCGTGAAGACGGCGCCGCTCGCGGTCTGGCAGGTCGAGCGCGAGCTGCGCCTGCGCGCGCTCATGGCGTTCAAGGACCAGGAGATCGAGATCCCCTACGACCGGCGCGTCGTCTACGTGCGGACCGAGGGGGCCGACGCCGCGGCCCTCCCCCTCGCCGCGGTCGCGGGCGCGTCGGTCGCGCCCCCCGCGGCGACCGGGGAGGCGAGCGTCGCGGCCGACGTGGCGCAGCCCGTGCCGGCGGTCGGCCTCGGCGAGTCGACGCCCGCCGAGCCGGTCGCCCCCGCGCGCCTCGAGGCGGCGGCCCCGGGGGCGGTCCGGGGCGGCGCGCCGGCCGAGCGACCCGATGCCGGCAGGGCCCCCTCGGACCGGGTCGCCGCGGCCCCCTCGGACCGGGTCCCCGCGGCCCCCGCGGCCTCGGAGGGCGGGTCCGACGCGGCGCCGCTCCCGGTCCTCGGGGCGGGGGACGCGGGCCCCACGAGCGCCGACGCCAGGCCCAAGACGCGCCGCGTCGTCCTCTCGCCCGAGGCGATCGCGCGGCTCCGCGACGAGCAGTACGTGCGCCAGGCCACGGCCCACGAGCCCGAGATCCCGGCGGAGATGCAGGCCTCGCTCGAGGCGATCGAGGCCCAGCGCGCGTCCTCGGACGCGGCCCGGGCCGAGCGCCTCGGGGACGCCCTCGGGGAGGAGCTGGTCCCCGGGGCGGCGAGCGGTGACGACGACGACCCGGGCGAGCCGGACCCGGAGGGGGAGGACGAGGCGGGGCGGGCCGCGGGCGGAGAGGGCCCGGAGGGCTCGGTCGAGCCGGACCCGGCGGCGCGCGCCGAGGACACCCCGGCGCCGGACGGCATGGTCGCTCCGGCGGCCGCTGCGGGCGAGGCGCGGGCCGACGCCCCGCGCGATGGCGGCGACGGGCCATCGCGCGCGACCGAAGGCCCAGGTGGGCACGGGCCACCCGCTGCGTCGGGCGAGGGCTCGCGGCCGGCGCCCCCGACGGCCTGACGCTCCGGGCGGCCGGGGGGCCGATGGGGCCGGGAGGGGGCGGGAGGGCGTGTGCTAGGCTTCTCCCCCAGGTCCGGGGAGGGCCGGCCCCGTGTCGAACGCCGCCGCGACGACCAAGCTGACCCCGAAGTACTCGCTCTCGATCGCGGGGGAGCCGGCCGACATGGCCGTGCTCGAGGCCGTGATCGTGATCCGCGTCCGGCAGCACACGACGCTCGCCGACGTGCTCGAGATCAAGATGAGCAACGAGGGCCTCGTCTGGACCGAGGCCGACACGTTCGTCGAGGGGACGAAGCTCTCCGTCTCGCTCGGGTTCGAGGAGACCGGGATCGAGCACGTGATCGACGCCGAGGTCGGCCGCCGCGAGGTCGAGTTCCCGGTGCGCGGCCCGTCGATCCTCACGCTCGTGTGCTTCTCGAAGAAGCTCCAGCTCTCGAAGGGCGCGCAGAGCCGCAGCTTCACGGACATCAAGGTCTCGGACATCGCGACGCAGATCGCGGGCGACCTCGGGCTCTCGGCGGAGGTCGACGACACGGGGGAGACGCTCCCCTACGTGCTCCAGGCCGCCGAGGACGACCTGGGCTTCCTGCGCCGGCGCGGCAACGCGCTCGGCTTCGACGTCATGGTCGACAAGACGAACTCGAAGCTGATCTTCAAGCGGCCCGACACGAGCCCGGCGGCGGCCGCCACGCTCAAGTGGGGCGAGACGCTCCTCTCGTTCCGCCCGCGCATGACGTCGGACGCCCAGGTCTCGAAGCTGACCGTCAAGGGGTGGGACCCCATGCAGAAGACGGTCGTGAGCCACACGGCGACCCCGAGCGACGTCGTGTTCGGCATGGGCGGCACGAAGACCGGCAGCCAGCTCGCCGAGGGCAGCTTCGGCCAGCGCGAGGTCCTCGTCGTCGACCCGCCCGTCTCGAGCACGGCCTCGGCGGAGGCGCTCGCGAAGGCCATGCTGAACGTCGCGTCGGCGACCTACTGCGAGGGCGACGGCTCGTGCGTGGGCGACCCCGCGATCCGGCCGGGCGCGATCCTCGAGCTGCAGGGCTGCGGGAACCGCTGCGACGGGAAGTACTTCGTCGTCGACACGCTCCACTACTTCGAGCCGCGGATCGGCTACACGACCCAGTTCGGGGTGAAGCGCTCGAGCGAGGGCGCGCCGCAGCCGCCGCCTGCGCTCGCCGAGGCGCCCGCGGGCGAGGAGCGCCAGCCGATCGAGCGCTCGCGCTTCGCGTCGAAGGTCGGCGTCGTCGCGACCGTCGTCCCGCCGCCGCCCGCGCCCGCGGCCGCGCCGGCCCCGGCCGCGGCGCCCACGACGAAGACGATCCGCTTCAAGATCGAGGACGAGGACGGCGACCCGCTCGCGAGCAAGCCCTTCTCGCTCGAGGTCGCGGGCGAGACGATCGAGGGGACGACGGACGCGAGCGGCTACGTGATCGCCGACGTCCCGAAGGACGCCCGGGACGGCGAGCTCACGTTCTGGCTCGAGGACGACAAGTCGGGCGACTCGTTCACCTGGCCGCTCAAGATCTCGGGCGACGGGAGCTAGGTCGCCCCTGGCCGCCGGCCGGTGCGGGTCCGGGTGACGGACGGGTGGGCGAGGGGCGCAGGCGCCGACCGAGGGCCGTGCCGCCCCGGCCCGCGTGCGTCGCAGGCGAAAGGGAACGCGGCGGATACGCCAGCGCGGGCGCGGCGGGCCGCCGCGGCGTAAGTCGCTGTCGTGCTGAGTCTTCATGCCCTCGGCGGCAGGGGGCGCGGCGGTGCGCCAGAAGGGCTCGCCGCTTGCTTTGGCTCACGCCGGAGGGACGGAGCACATGACGGGACGAATCGGACGCTGGACGTGCGCGGCGGCGCTCGTGGTGCTCACGGGGGCGCCCGTCGAGGCGCAGACGTTCACCGAGCGCTGGCGCGCGCGCGTGCAGCAGTTCGAGCGCGAGAACGCGCGGCTCGAGGCGGACGGGAAGTACGTCGTCCTGTTCGGGTCGTCGTCCATGGAGGGCTGGAAGAGCGGCCGCCGCGTCGAGCGGTTCCTGCCCACGGTCGGCCCGCGGGCGCTGAACCGCGGGATCAGCGGCGACGGGATCGGGCTGCCGGGCTACCCGGGCGGGCTCAAGAACCGCATGCAGGCGTCGGTCTACGACTGCAAGCCGAGCCACGTGTTCCTGCTCAACGGCACGAACAGCATCGGCCGCACGGGCACGCACGTCGAGGCGACCGCGCGCGCCTACCGCGAGGTCATCACGCTGATCCAGGGCCGCCTGCCGGGGGTGGTCGTGTGCGTCGTGACGGTCCAGCCCTCGAACCACGGCTACGCGGTCATGGCGCCGCACCTCGTGCGGTTCAACACGCGGATCAAGGAGATCGCCGCCGAGCTCGGCTGCCCCGTGATCGACCTCCACGCGCTGCTCGTGGCCCCCGACGGGCTCCACCTCCCGCGCGACCTGACGTCGGACGGGCTCCACTTCAACGACAAGGGCTACGCGATCCTCGGGCGTGAGATCGAGCGCGTCGTCGCCGAGACGACCCGGACGGCCGACGCCGGCCTTCCGCTCCCCGATCCGCGCGATCCGACCGGCGCGCTCGCGGGCGGCCCGGGCACGACCGGGACCCCGGGTGGCGCGAGCGGCGGGGCGAGCAGCGGCGCGACGCCGGGGGCGCCGGGCACGGGCGGCGCGAGCGGCGGGACCTCCGGAACGACCACGGGCGGGATCACGGGCGCCCTCGGCGGCGCCACGGGCGGCGCCGCGCCCGAGCCGCCCGTGCCGCCGTCGTTCTGGGAGCGGTTCTTCCAGAGCTGGCGCTGGTTCACGTTCCGGTTCTGAGGCGGAGAAGAAGGATCGGAGGGAGGGCAAGGGCAAGGGCAAGGGAAGAGGAGGAGACAGGGGGGCGCGGCGCGAGCCGTGGGACGGAAGGACCCGCCTGCCCCCGGATTGGCGTCGTGGTAGCGTCCCGCGGGTCGCGCCCGGAATGCCCCCGGGCGGGGGGAGGACGGGGACCGTGACCCGGGGGAGCGAGGCCGCGGCGGACGAGGACCCGGGCGCCGAGGTCGAGCGTCTGCGGCGCGAGGTGGCTCGCCACGACCACCTCTACTACGTCGAGGCGCGCCCGGAGATCTCCGACGCCGAGTACGACCGCCTGTTCCGGCGCCTGCGGGACCTCGAGGCCGCGCACCCCGAGCTGGCCTCTCCGGACTCGCCGACGCAGCGGGTCGGCGGCAAGCCGCTCGGCGCGTTCGCGGTCGTGACGCACGCGCGGCCCATGCGCTCGCTCGACAACACCTACGACGCCGGCGAGCTGCGCGAGTTCGACGGGCGCGTCCGCAAGGGGCTCGGCCCCGGGGCCGTCTGGGACTACTTCGTCGACCCGAAGATCGACGGGGTCGCCTGCTCGCTCCGCTACGAGGGCGGGGCGCTCGTCCTCGCGGCGACGCGCGGCGACGGCGTGACCGGCGACGACATCACGGCGAACGTGCGCACGATCCGCGACGTGCCGCTCCGGCTCGCGGGCGACGCGCCCGCCGTGCTCGAGGTCCGCGGCGAGGTCTACCTGCCGCGCGCGGCGTTCGAGAAGCACAACGCGCGGCGCGAGGCCGATGGGCTCGAGCCGTTCCAGAACCCGCGCAACGCGGCGGCGGGCGCGCTCAAGCTGCTCGACTCGCGCGAGGTCGCGCGGCGCGGGCTCCGGTTCTTCCCCCACGGCATGGGCGAGGTCGCGGGCCTCGCGGTCGAGCGTCACACGGCCTGGCTCGCGCGGCTGCGCGCCTTCGGGTTCGCCGTGAACCCCCACGGGCGCGCCTGCGCCGACATCGAGGCCGTGGTCGCCTACGCGGCCGAGTTCGAGGCGCTCCGCCCCGGGCTCCCCTACGAGACGGACGGGCTCGTCGTCCGCGTCGACGCGCTCGCCCTCGTCGAGCGGCTCGGCGCCACGTCGCACCACCCGCGCGGGCTGATCGCCTACAAGTACGCGGCCGAGCAGGCGGTCTCGCGCGTGCTCGCGGTCGAGACGAGCGTGGGGCCCTCGGGCCAGCTCACGCCCGTGGCGCACCTCGAGCCCGTGCGCCTGGCCGGCACGACGGTCTCGCGCGCGAACCTGCACAACTTCGCCGAGGTCGCGCGCAAGGACATCCGCGTGGGCGACCACGTCGTCGTCGAGAAGGCGGGCGAGATCATCCCCTACGTCGTGCGGTCGCTCCCCGAGCGGCGGACCGGCGCCGAGGTCGAGGTCGCGGCGCCCGCGGCCTGCCCGGCCTGCGGGACGCCCGCCGTCCGCGCCGAGGGCGAGATCCACTGGGCCTGCCCGAATCGGGCCTGCCCTGCCGTGCTCAAGGGGGTGCTGCGGCGCTTCGCCTGGCGGCGCGCCATGGACGTGGACGGCCTGGGCGAGAAGCTGATCGATCAGCTCGTCGAGCGCGGGCTCGTCCGCTCGGTCGCGGACCTGTACCGCCTGCAAGAGTCCGACCTCGTGCGGCTCGAGCGCATGGGCAAGCGGTCGAGCCAGGCGCTCCTCGCGGCGCTCGAGGGCTCCAAGGCGCGCGGGCTCGCGCGGCTGCTCCACGCGCTCCCGATCCCGCACCTCGGCGAGTCGACGGGCAAGGAGCTGGCCGCGCGCGCGGGCTCGCTCGACCGCCTGCTCGCGGCCGACGCGGCGACGCTCGAGGCCGAGCTCGGGCTCGGGCCGGTCGTGAGCGCGGACGTGGCCGCGTGGTTCCAGGACCCCGAGAACCGGGCCCTGCTCGAGGACCTGCGCGGGCTCGGGCTCGTGCTCGAGCACACGGGCCCTGCCCGCCCCGCGCCGGAGGCCGACGGCCAGGCCGCGCCGGCCGCCGGCGGGGCGAGCCCGCTCGCGGGCAAGACGTTCGTGATCACGGGCACGCTCCCGCGCCGCAGCCGCGACGAGGCGCAGGCCGCGATCGAGGCGGTGGGGGGGAAGGTCACCGGCTCGGTCTCGAAGAAGACGGACTACCTGCTCGCGGGCGAGAAGGCCGGCTCGAAGCTCGACAAGGCGACGGCCCTGGGCGTCCCGGTCCTCGACGAGGACGCGCTCGACCGGCTGCTGGCAGGGGTTGCGCCGGAGGCCGCGCCCGCGCCCGGGCCTGTCGGAGGCGCGGAGTAGGCTCCCGCGCGTCGGGGAGCGCCCCCGACGCGGGAGCGGCGACATGACGAGCGCGACGGCCACGATCACGACCTGGGAGCTCTGGCGGACCGCGGAGGGGACGACGGTCTTCTTCGCGCAGGACAACGCGGAGGCCCGCGCGGCCCTCGGGCCCGACGCGGCCTGGCTGTGGTCGGTCGAGGCCGAGACCTTCGAGGAGGCGCTCGCGCGCCGCGACGCCGCCGGGTCGAGCGAGTCCGCGCGGCTGCCCTCGCGCTGACGGCGGGCGCTACGCCCCTCGGCCGCGCACGAGGTGGTCCATGGCCTCCTCGAGCCCGCCGAGCGTGAGCGGGAACATGCGGAACACGCGGGCGATCGCCTCGATCGTGTTGTGGCGCCACAGGCCGGGGGGCTCGGGGTTGAGCCAGGCGGCCCGGTCGAAGTGGCCGGCCAGGCGCTCGAGCCACTCGAGGCCGGTGAGCAGCTCGTCACGCGACGGGCCGCCGCGCTGGAGCAGCTCGTAGGGGCCCATGAGCGCGTCGCCCACGACGATCAGCTTGTGGTGGCGGCCGTGCTCGGCGAGCACCTGCGAGACGGGGACCGAGTCGGTCAGGTCGTCGTCCTTCCACAGGCGCCCGTAGACGCAGTTGTGGAAGCGGTAGACCTTGAGCTCCTTCCAGTGCGTCGCCTTGCTCGCGGCCGAGAACAGGCGCGAGACGAGGTGCGCGTAGGGGTCCATGGAGCCGCCCACGTCGAGCAGGAGCAGCACGCGCACGCTCGGGCGGCGCGGCGGGCGGACCTTGACCTCGAGCTCGCCCGCGTTCTTCGCGGTCGCGTCGATCGTCCCCTCGAGGTCGAGCTCGTCCGGCTCGCCCTCGCGGGAGAAGCGGCGCAGCTTGCGGAGCGCGACCCCGAGCTGCCGCACGTCGAGCACGAGGTCCTTCCGGTAGCCGCGGTAGCGGCGCGCGTCGGCGCTCGCGAGCGCGCTCCGGTGGCCGCCCGGCCCGCCCAGGCGGATCCCCTCCCGCCCGACCTGCCCCGAGTGCCCGAACGGCGACGCGCCCCCCGTCCCGATCCAGTAGGTGCCCCCGTCGTGGCGCTCGTCCTGCTCGCGCATGCGCTCCTCGAGGAGCCTCCAGAGCTCGTCGGGGTCGTGCCGCTCGAGCGCGTCGAGCTCGTCCTGCGTGAGCGGGCGCACGCCGGCGGCCGCCTGCGCGAGCCACTCGAGCAGCTCGTCCTTGAGCTTGCGCCCGTCGGCCACGACGCCCTTGAACGTGGCCAGGAACGCCTCGTCGAAGGCGTCGAGGTGGGCCTCGGAGTGGACGAGGAGCGCGCGCCCCAGGTGGTAGAAGCCGTCGAGCCCGCTCTCGTGGAGCCCGCGCGCGAGCGCCTGCGCGAGCGCGAGCGCCTCCTGCGCGCCGACCGGCACGCCGCGGGCCCGCAGCGCGTAGAGGAACGGGACGAACACGGCGCCCGGGGCCCTAGTTCCAGCCGCGCCGGGCGGCGCCGCCCTGGGGCTTCACGTCCTTCAGGTTCGCCACGTCCTGCTCCTTCTTGAGCAGCGTGCCGAGGAACGGCAGGTCCTGGTCGAGCCGGACGCCCGTGAGCCCGGCCGCGTGGAGCACCGTGAGCCAGTCGATCAGCTCGCTCGTGCTCGGGCGCTTGCGGAGCCGCGGGTGCTGGCGGAGCGCGAAGAAGGCCGAGATCGCCTGCCGGACGAGGTCGGGGCCGAGCCGCGGGTGGTGCACGGCCACGATCCGCTCCATGAGCGCCGGGTCGGGGAAGTCGATGAAGTGGAACACGCAGCGGCGCAGGAACGCGTCGGGGAGCTCCTTCTCGTTGTTGCTCGTGATCACGACGACGGGCCGCTCGCGCGCCGCGACCTCCTCGCCGGTCTCGACGATCTGGAAGCGCATGCGGTCGAGCTCGTGCAGGAGGTCGTTCGGGAACTCGAGGTCGGCCTTGTCGACCTCGTCGATCAGGAGGACCGCGCGCGCGGGCGCCTTGAAGGCGTGGCCGAGCGGGCCGAGCTTGATGTACTTGCGGATGTCCTGCACGTCGCCGCCGCCGAACCGCGAGTCGTAGAGGCGCTGGACCGTGTCGTAGACGTAGAGCCCGTCCTGCGCGCGCGTCGTCGACTTGACGTGCCAGCGGAGCAGCGGCGCGCCCAGGCTCTCGGCGATCGCCTCGGCCAGGAGCGTCTTGCCCGTCCCGGGCTCGCCCTTGACGAGGAGCGGCCGCTCGAGCGCGAGCGCCGCGTTCACGGCCGCCTCGAGCGCGTCGTTCGTCAGGTACGAGGGCGTGCCGGCGAAGCGCCGGAAGGCCTGGGGCGTGGGGGTCGGGTCGGGCATGGGCGTCGTCCTCGCGCGGGCGGGCGGGCCGGCGGGCCGCGCCGCCGGGGATCGTAGACGGACCGCTCCCCCGCAGGGCGCGCGGGGGCGCGCCCTGCGGGCCAGCCGGTCTCCGGGCGCGGCCCGGGGGGGCGCCGCGGGCCTGCGTCCCCGGGGAGGCCGTGCGGGCGGCGAACGGGGCCCTGGCAGCGGGCCGGGACTGGACGCCGACGGCGAGCGCGCGGACCCGTGAGGTATCGTCGGGGCATGGACGCGCCCCCGGGGATCGACGCGCTCGCAGGCGGCGGGCTCCTGCTCGCGCAGGGCCTCGACCCGGGCTGGCTCGCGCTGGCGGCGGCCGCCGCCCCGGTCGCGGGCGTCCTGTCGGTCGGGCTCGGCTGCGCGGCGCTCTCGGCGCTCGCCGTCGCCTGGGGCCGGCGGGACCCCATGGACGACGCGCAGGCCCGGGCGTTCGCGGGCCGGCGGGCCGGCGTCGCGCGCCGCCTCGTGTGGGGCGTGCTGGTCGAGGGCCTCTGGCAGACGGTCGCCTTCGCGCTCCAGGCCTGGCGGTTCGCCTTCCCTGCCTCGCTGCGCCGGCTGGGGCCGGCTCCCCACGCGACGCCGGTGCTCCTGCTCGGCGGCTACCTCGAGAACTCCGGCCTCATGGCGCTGCTCGGCTGGCGCCTGCGGCGCCGCGGGCACCTGTGCGTCCCGCTCGACCTGCCGTCGACGCTCCGTCCGATCGAGGACAACGCGCGCTGGCTCGCCGAGCGCGTCGACGAGGTCCGCGCGCGCACGGGCTGCGCGCGCGTCGCGATCGTCGGCCACAGCATGGGCGGCGTGATCGGCCGCGCGCTCGTCCTCGCCGGCGCCCCGGGTCCGGGCGCCGACCACGAGGCGAGCGGCGCGGGGCCGGGGAGCGGCCCCGACGCGCTCGCCCGCGCGGCGTGCGCGGTCGCGGTCGTCGTGTCGATCGCCTCGCCGCACCGCGGGACCCGCATGGGTCGGCTCGGCCTCGGCGCGAGCGCGCGCGACATGACGCCCGGGAGCGACTTCCTGCGCCGCCACCCCCCGGATCGGCGCGGCGCCGCGCCCGTCCACTCGATCCTCGGGTTCCAGGAGAACATCGTCTCGCCGGCCTGGTCGAGCGTGCTCGACCCCGCCGCCGGCGAGACGGTCGTCCTCGACGCGCCCACGGGCCACGTGAGCCCGCTCTTCCTCGCCGAGACCGCCGACCACGTCGACCGCTGGCTCCGCGCGGCGACCCCGGCCGAGGCGTCGGCGAGCCGACCCTCCGACGCCTCGGCGCCCGCGCCGGCCGACGCCCTCTCCGGCGCCCTGGCGCCCGCGGCCTGAGGCGTCAGCGGCCCCGGGTCACTCCCCCTCGCGCTCGCCCTGGCGCCCCCGGCTCCCCGCTCCGCGCCCTCGTCCGCGCCCGCAGAAGCCGCCCATCCGGAATGCGGGGGGGCGGTGCGTAGCACCGCCCCTCCCGCATTCTGGTCAGCTCGCGGTCGCGCGGAGCATCCAGGCCGTCTTCTCGTGGACCGTCATGCGGTCCGTGAGCAGCCCGGCCGTGACCTCGTCCTGGGCGGCCTGCGCGGCCGTGAGCGCCGCGCGCGCCGTGCGGGCGCACGCCTCGTTGCCCTCGGCGAGCTGGCGCACCATGGCGAGCGCGTCGGGCGCGCCCGTCTCCTCGGGGATCGAGGCCAGGCTCCCGAGCTGCGCGTAGCTGCCCGGGGCCAGCTCGCCCAGGGCGCGGATCCGCTCGGCGATCTCGTCGGTCGCCGCGAACAGCTCGGTGTACTGCTGCTCGAACAGCACGTGCAGCGACTGGAAGTGCGGGCCCGTCACGTTCCAGTGGAACCCGTGCGTCTTCATGTAGAGCACGCTCGTGTCGGCGAGCAGCTTCGTGAGCCCGCGGGCGATCTCCTTGCGCTGCGCCGCGGCGATCCCGATGTTCGGCTCCATGTCTCCCTCTCCTTCGCGTTCGTGGTGGCGAGGCCGGGGGCGCCTCGCGGTGGGCGCTCAGGATCGCACGGCCTCCGGCTCGCGGAGGGCTCCGCGAGGGGCGGGCGGGCGCTACGGCGAGCGGACGGCGTCGCCGGGCTTGAGCCGGAGCCCGCGCTCGCCCTGGACGACGCGCGCCGACGCGAAGCGCGGCTGGACATCGTCGACCTCGAGGCGCGCGAGGCGCGCCTCGGACCGCACGACGTGGAGGACGTCGCCGACCTCGAGCCCGGCCGCCGCGCCGAGGTCGACGAGCACGACCGGGGGGACCGCGGCGTCGTCGACCTGCAGGATCATGCCGCGCACCTTGGGCATGGGCCGGTCGCCGGTCACGCGCGCCAGGTTCACCCCGGCCGCCTCGAGCCGCCCCCGGGTCTCGTCCCAGGCCGCGAGGCGGGCGCGGGCCTGCTCGAGCGCCTTCGCCGCCGCGTCCGCGCGGGTCGTGGCCTCCTCGAGCCGGACCGCCAGGGCCGCGCGCGCCTCGGCCTGGCGCCACGCCTCCTGCTCGGCCTCGAGGAGGCGGCCCCGGGTCTCGGCGAGCCCGAGCTCCGCGCGCCGCGCGGCCTCGGCGGCGCGCTCGTGCTCGCGGCGCGCCGCCCGGAGCGCGTCCTCGACCCCGGCCAGGCGCCGCTCGAGCCCGTCCGCGGCCTCCCGGGCCAGCGCGGCCTCGCCGCGC
>JANJTH010000630.1 GCA_024711205.1 Planctomycetota bacterium
GCGCGGCGAGCGCCGGCGCGCCCTGCGCCGCGGCCCAGCCGGCCAGCCCTGCGAGCACGGCGACCGCGGGCGCGAGCGCCCGCCCGAGCGCGGCCGGGGTGAGCCTCCCCCAGCCCAGCCCGGCCAGGAGCGCGAGGACGAGCGCGAGCGGGAGCGTGGCCTTGGCCGGATACCGGAGCGCCTGCGCGCCGGGCAGCACGTGCCAGGCGAGGACGTAGACGGGGCTCCAGCGGCCGAGCGCCCACAGCAGGCACGGCGAGGCCGCGAGCGCGAGCGCGCGCGCGCGACGGTCCCGCCGCGCGGCCGCGAGCCCGACGGCCGCGAGCGCGACCGCCGGGGCCCCGAGGTAGAGGGTCACCGACCACGGCCGGCCCCCCTCGCCGACGAGCGTCGCGGGGAGCCCGCCGCCGTGGAACAGCCCGGGCGCGAGGAGCCCGAGCAGCTCGAGCGGGTGGAGCGAGCCGCCCGTCGCGTGCGCGAAGTCGAGCCCGGCGCTGCGCGTGGTCTCGCCGAGCGCGAGCAGGGCGGGGACGAGCCCCGGCGCGGCGAGGCCGGCCGCGAGCCCGGCCGCCCCGGCGGCCGCGAGGAGCGCCCGCAGGGGGCCACCCGGCGAGCGCCCCTCCGCGGGGCCGGCGCGCTGGACGTCGGGGCGAAGGGCCGCGAGCAGCGCGCCGAAGGCCGCGCCGAACACGCACAGCTCCGCCGCGCCCGCGAGGAAGCAGGCGGCGAACGCGACCCCCGCCAGGGCGAGCCCGCCGGCCGCCCGCGCGCCGCGGCGGTTCGTCGCCACGAGGAGCCCGAGCACGGCCCAGGGCAGCCACGCGCCGCCCGAGAGGTAGGGGGGGACCTGCGCGTGCGCAAGGTGGGGCCCGCCCAGCCCGTAGGCCGCGGCGGCGACGACCCTCCCGCCGCGCCCGAGCCCGAGGTGGGCCCCCAGGGCCCACGCGCCGGCGACCGCCCAGGCCAGCGCGAAGGCGAACTCCGCGCGGAGCACGCCCGGGAGGGAGAGGACCGCGCCGAGCGCGTGGAGCGGGTCGCCGAGCCCGAGCGACGGGTCGCCCAGGGCGGGCCAGCCGAGGCCGAGCGCCGGGCTCCAGCCGGGGACGCGCCCGGCGCGCCACCAGCCGACCGCCTGCTCGACGGCCGCCGCGCCGCAGGTGACCCCGTCGAGGCCGATCGGGACGAGCCCCTCCGCGCCCGGCGCCAGGACCAGCGCGCCCGCCGCGGCGAGCGCGGCCGCCCCCGCGCACGCGCCGCGCCGCCTCGGCGCTCGCGCGGGTCCCGCGGTCACGCCCCCAGGTCGCGCCGGCGCGCGTGCGCGCGCACGAACTCGACGATCCGCTCGAGCGGCGTGTCCGGGCCGAACACGCCGCGGTAGCCGGCCGCCTCGAGCGCGGGCGCGTCCTCGCGCGGGATCGTCCCCCCGCAGAACAGCGCGACGTCCCCGGCCCCCGCGGCGCGCAGCCCGTCGGCGATCCGCGGGAACAGCGCCATGTGGGCGCCCGAGAGGCAGGACAGCCCCACGGCGTCCACGTCCTCGCTGACCGCCGCCTCGACGATCTGCTCGGGGCTCCGGCGGATCCCCGTGTAGATCACCTCCATGCCGGCGTCGCGGAGCGCCTGCACGATCACGCGCGCCCCGCGGTTGTGCCCGTCGAGGCCCGGCTTGCCGATCAGGACGCGGATCGGGGCGGCGCGCCCCGGGGCCTCGGGGGTCGTCATGGGGCGGTCGTCCTCACCTCGAACTTGGCGCCCTGCTCGAACGTCACGCCGTCCGGCAGCCCGACGACGCTCAGGTCGAGCGGGACGAGCGAGCCGGCCTGGCGGGGCACGTCCTCGACGCGGATGAACGCGACCGGCAGGTTGGCCTCGGCGCCGGGCCGCAGCCGCTCGCGCGCGAGCGCCCGCTCGAGCGCGTCGAGCGTCTCGATCGGGCCGGTGAGCGTCACGTCGCAGGCCCACTCGCCGCCGGCGCCCCGCGGCTCGATCACGACCTCGAGCGGCTCCACCTTGGGCTCGCGGGGCGCCGTCACGATCCGCACGGGCAGGCGCAGCGTGCGCTTGTCGGCAATCGGGACGAGCTCGATCGTCACGGTGACCCGCGTCTCGCTGTTCGCCCCCGCCGGGCAGCGCACCCCGCGCACGACCCGCATGGGCGACTCGCGCTCCCCGCTCACGTCCACGGGCTCGACCTTGTAGCTCCAGTCGGGGTTGCGCTCGCGGACGGACGCAGGCCCCCGCACGGTCACGCGCGTGCGGTCGAGCGTGACCTTCCCCACGCGGAACCCCTCGGCCGGCTGTCCCACGATCTCGGGCCGCTCGACGCGCGTCTCCCAGTCCGTGACCTGCGAGAAGGTCACGTCGAGCTGCTCGGGGCGCACCGCGAGGATCTCGAGGCCCTGGCGGGTCGCGATCACGTCGCTCTTGAGCGCGATGCTGCGGGTCGCGCCCGAGGCGAGCGCCTCGCGCAGGAACGTCTGCTCGGGCCCGAGCTGCCGCCGGGCCGAGATGTCGCGGTTCGGGTCGAGGCGCGAGATCAGCTCGCGCGGGCCGCGCACGTCCACCTTGATCCGGCGCACGAGCGGGCGGTTCGTGTAGGTCTGCCCCTCGTGTCCGATCGTGACGTCGCGCGGGACCTCGAGCACGTAGTCGACGGCGACGTCGAAGCTCGTCTCCGAGAGCTGCGCGCCCACGGCGCTCCAGATCAGGACCGAGAACAGGACGGCCAGGATCGCGTTGAGCAGGTGACCCTTCATGGGGGGAGGATCCTCCGCGTCATGCGCGTCGTGGTCTTGCCGCCGGGCTGCGGGCCGCCGCCCTCGGGCCCGGGCTCGCCCCCCGGCGCCTCGTCCTCGTCGTCCTCGGCCGCGAACAGGTCGTGGAGGAGCTGCAGGAGCGACTCGCGGTCGAGCTCGCGGTGGAGCCGCCCGCCCTCGGCGACCGAGATCGTCCCGGTCTCCTCCGAGACGACGACGACGATCGCGTCCTCGACCTCGGACAGGCCGATCGCGGCCCGGTGGCGCGTCCCGAGCTGCTTGCTGATGTCGGGGTTCTCCGAGAGGGGCAGGAAGCAGCCGGCCGCCATGATCCGGCCGTTCTGGATGATCACGGCCCCGTCGTGGAGCGGGGCGCCGGGCCAGAAGATGTTCGCGAGCAGCTCCGCCTTGACGACCGCGTCGAGCGTCGTGCCCGTCGAGACGTAGTTCTTGAGCCCGTCCTTGCGCTCGATCGCGATCAGCGCGCCCTCCTTCGTGCGGGAGAGCCGCGCGGCCGCCGTCGCGACCTCCTCGAACACCTGCTGCTCGGGGACGGTCTGCGTGAACCACTTCTCGCCGATCTTGAGCGCGAGCCCGCGCCGCAGCTCGGGCTGGAAGATCACGACGAGCGCGATGATCGAGGCCTGGAAGATCGCGTCGAGCACGAGCGTCAGGCGGGCCAGGTCGAAGTGCTGCGCGGCGCCGCGCAGGCCGATGAACCCGACCGCGAGGAACACGCCGAGGCTCTTGAGCATGCCCTCGCCGCGCGTCCCGCGCAGGAACGTGAGCAGCCCGAACAGGAGGAACGAGAGGACGACGACCTCGAGGAAGCTGGCGAGGTTGGCCGGGTCGAGCAGCCGGGCGATCTCCTGCGTCACGGGCGGCCCCCCCCCGTCCGCGGGGCGCGCTCGTCGGCGCCGGCGATCGCCCAGGCGACCCGGAGCGCGTCGACGGTCGCGGCCACGTCGTGGGTCCGCACGAGCGCGGCGCCGCGGCAGGCGGCGACGACGGCGCCGCCCAGGCCCCCGAACAGCCGGCCCTCGACGGGGCGGCCGCCGAGGAGCGCCCCGAGCATGGCCTTGCGCGACAGCCCCACGACGAGCGGGCCATGGGCCGCGAGCCGCGGCAGGGCCGCGAGGAGGGCCAGGTTGTGCTCGAGCGCCTTGCCGAAGCCGATCCCCGGGTCGAGGAGCACCGCCGCCGGGTCGACGCCGGCGGCCACGGCCGCCGCGCGGCGCGCGACGAGCCAGGCCTCGACCTCGGCCACGACGTCGGCGTAGCGCGGGGCCGCCTGCATGGTCGCGGGCGTGCCCTGGATGTGCCCGAGCACGAGCCCGGCGCCCGCCGCGGCCACGACGCCGGCCAGGTCGGGGTCGGAGAGCCCGGTCACGTCGTTGACGAGCGCGGCCCCGGCGGCGAGCGCCTCGCGCGCGAGCCCGGCCTTGCGCGTGTCGACCGAGATCGGCGCCGGGCAGCCCGCGCGGACGAGCCCCTCGATCACGGGCAAGACGCGCCGCCGCTCCTCGTCGAGCGGGACCGGCGGGGCCCCGGGGCGTGTCGACTCGCCGCCCACGTCGAGCACGACCGCGCCCTCCTCGACGAGGCGCAGCCCGGCCCCGACCGGGTCGGCGAGGTGGCGCCCGCCGTCCGAGAACGAGTCGGGCGTGACGTTCAGCACCCCCATGACGCCGGGCGCCTCGAGCGCGAGCTCGAGGCCCCGGGCCAGGCGGATGCGCGCGAGCTCAGTAGTGGTCGGCACCCTCGTACTCCCCGAAGACCCCGGCGAGGGTACCCATGATCTCGCCCAGCGTCACCCGGTCGAGGACCGCCGCGACGATCGGCTCCACGAGGGGCGCCCCCGGCGCCCGGGCGGCGGCGGCGAGCCCGTCGAGGTGGCGCGCGACGGCGGCCGGGTCCCGGGCCGCCCGGAACGCCGCCAGGCGCGCGGTCCGCTCGGCCGCGATCGCCTCGTCGACCCGGAACGGCGCGGGCGCCGCCTCGTCGTCGACCTGGAAGCGGTTCACGCCCACGACCACCCGGTCGCCGCGCTCGACCGCCTGCTGGTGCTCGTAGGCGGCCCGCTGGATCAGGCCCTGCGGCAGCCCGGCCTCGATCGCGGCGACCATGCCGCCGGCCGCGTCGATCCGCTCGAGCAGCCGCCGGGCCTCGGCCTCGACCTGGTCCGTCATGGCCTCGACCGCCCAGGACCCGCCGAGCGGGTCGATCGTGTCGGCGGCGCCGCTCTCGTAGGCGATCACCTGCTGGGTGCGGAGCGCGAGCAGGGCCGAGGCCTCGGTCGGGAGCGAGAGGGCCTCGTCCATGCCGTTCGTGTGGAGCGACTGGCACCCGCCGAGCACGGCCGAGAGCGCCTGGAGCGCGACGCGCACGACGTTGACCTGCGGCTGGCGCGCCGTGAGCGTCACGCCGCCCGTCTGGACGTGGAACCGGCAGCGCCAGGACGCCGGGTCCTTCGCGCCCAGCCGGTCGCGCGCGAGCGAGGCCCACAGCCGGCGCGCGGCGCGGAACTTCGCCGTCTCCTCGAGCAGGTCGCTGTGCGCGGCGAAGAAGAACGAGAGCTGCGGCATGAACAGGTCGGGGTCGAGCCCGGCCGCGCGCGCCGCCTCGACGTAGGCGACCGCGTCCGCGAACGTGAACGCGAGCTCCTGCGGCGCCGTCGAGCCCGCCTCGCGGATGTGGTAGCCCGAGATCGAGATCGGGTTCCAGCGCGGCATGGCCGCGGCCGCGTAGCGGAACGTGTCGGTCACGAGCCGCATGGACGGCGCGATCGGGAAGCGGAAGGTCCCCCGCGCGATGTACTCCTTCAGGATGTCGTTCTGGATCGTGCCGCGCAGCGCGTCGGGCGCGAGCCCGCGCCGGCGCGCGACGGCGACCACGAGCGCGAGGAGGACGACGGCGCTCGCGTTGATCGTCATGGAGATGCTCACGCGGTCGAGCGGGATCCCCTCGAGCAGCTCCTCCATGTCGTCGATCGTGCTGATCGGGACGCCGACCTTGCCGACCTCGCCGAGCGCGACCCCGGCGTCCGAGTCGTAGCCGATCTGGGTCGGGAGGTCGAACGCGACCGAGAGCCCGGTCTGCCCGGCCTCGAGCAGCGTCTTGAAGCGCGCGTTCGTCTGGGCGGGCGTGCCGAACCCGGCGTACTGCCGCATGGTCCACAGGCGGCCGCGGTACATCGTCGCCTGGACGCCGCGCAGGAACGGCGGCTCGCCCGGCCAGCCGACGCGGGCCTCGAACGCGGCGTCCGCGGCGGCCGGCGCGTAGAGGGGCTCGCGCGGGAGGCCCGAGGGCGTGCGGCGCGCAGCCGCGCGCTCGGGCGCCTTCGCGAACGCGCGCTCGACCTCGCGCGCCCAGGCGGCGCGCCCGCCCGCGGGCGCGGGTGCCTGCTCGACCGTCATGTCGCCCGGACCTCCTCGACCTCGCCCGCCACGACCGTCTCGTGCGCGCCGTCCGGCCCCTCGACCACGAGGGCGCCGGTGGCGCCCAGCCCGGCCGCGCGCCCCTCGAGCACGCGGTCGGGCAGGCGCACGCGGACCGGGCGGCCGAGGAGCGGCATGCGGGCCGACGCGCTCGCGAGGATGTGCGCGCCGCCGCCGCGCTGCACGGCGCGGTAGAGCGGCTCGAACCGGGCCAGGAAGCGGTCGAGCACGCGCGCGAGGCCCGGCGAGGCGCCGTGGGCCGCGGCCAGGCTCGTGGCGCGGGCGCGCACGTCGTCGGGCAGCGCCTCGAGCGGGGCCTCGACGTTGACCCCGAGCCCGAGCACGAGCACGCTCCGCCCGGCCTCGCGCGTGAGGTCGGCGAGCACGCCCGCGACCTTGCGGCCCTCGAGCTCGACGTCGTTCGGCCACTTGAGCGCGGCGGCGGGGGCCGCCGCCCCGGGCCCGGCCGCCGGCGGCGCCACGTCGTCCGCGGCCTCGGCCGCCGCCAGGCCGGCGAGGAGCGTCACGGGCAGGCGGCGCAGCATGTCCTCGTCGGGGCGCAGCACGAGCGAGAGGTAGAGCCCGCCGGGCGGCGAGGCCCAGGTCCGCCCGAGCCGCCCGCGCCCCGCCGTCTGCGCGCGCGCGACGACGGCGGAGCCCTCGGGCGCGCCCTCGCGCGCGAGGGCCGCCGCGCGCGCCGACGTCGAGTCGACCTCCGCGAGCGCGACGTGCCGCGCGCCCGGCCCCGCGGTGAGCGGGTGGGCCGCGAGGACGTCGAGCAGCGGGCGGGCCCAGGCCTCGTCGGCCGGCGCCTCCGCCCCGCTCCGCCCTCCCTCGGCGCTCACGCGCGCCCTCCGCCGGCCGCGCGGGGGGTGCCCCGCGGGCCGCCGCCGGGGCGGCTGCTCGCTTCGACCACGCGACCTCCTCCGCGCCGGCGGGCGGCCGTCGCGGCGCCTCGCGCGGCACGCGCGAGGTGGCGCGCAAGATAGCACGGCGGACGGTCGCCGCGCTGCGGCCCTGGCGAGGGCTGGGCTTGTCACACCGCGCGCGGTCCGCTATCGTCCGCGCGTTCGGTGAACGGCCACCTGGTCCGGCGCGGTCCGCGCGGGGCCGCCGGACCGTCCGAGGGGGAGGGCGTTGCCATGTGGCAGCGGATCAAGCGCATCTTCCGGTCGATCATCGGCTGGTTCATCGAGCTCGGCGAGGACCCGGTCCTGATCCTCAAGCAGAACATCCGCGACCTCGAGGACCAGGTCCCCGCGCTCAACGAGAACCTCGCCATGATCAAGGCGCAGGTGAACCTCGTCGAGAAGGAGCTGGCCAAGCTCAACGCGAAGGAGGCGGAGTTCACCGCGAAGATCAAGGCGGCCCTCAAGGGCAACCGCCGCGACATCGCGCTCAACTACGCGACGACGCTCGAGGAGGTCAAGCGCGAGAAGATCGCGCAGGAGCAGCAGCACAAGGTCGCCTCGCAGGCCTACGAGAAGGCCTCGAAGATGAAGCGCGCCTTCATGCTCGAGAAGGAGCGCAAGATCGCGGAGGCCCAGAAGGCGCTCTCGAACAAGCGCCAGGCCGAGTGGAACAAGAAGGTCGCCGACGCGATGCAGACCTTCCAGCCGGCCGGGATCGACGCCACGCACAACGAGATGATCGACAAGATCGAGCGCGAGGCGGCCCAGGCCGAGGCGAAGCTCGAGATGGCGATGGACAACGTCGCGAGCGAGCACTACGACATCGAGCAGGACGCGAAGTCGCTCCAGGCGAACGAGACGCTGCGCCAGTTCGAGATGGAGATGGGGCTCCACGGCGACGCCTCGGCGCCGCCGGAGCCGAGCGACCGGGAGAAGACGATCGGGAAGCTCGAGCGCGAGCTCGGCTGACCGGCACACCACGACGCGCGGCTGCGGCCGGAGGGGGAGGCACATGGCAGAGGCGAGGTTGAAGCCGGGCGGGGTCGTCCTGATCGTCGGGTTCGCGCTGGCGATCGTCGGGCTCGGCTGGTACGCGACGCAGCAGCAGCAGCGCGGCGCGAGCGGGCAGCAGGCCGGTCCGGGGCAGCCGGCGACCGGCGGGCAGCCGGCGGAGCCCGTGGTCAAGCTCACGAGCGACTCGTTCGAGGAGGTCGGCCGGCAGACGGTCCCGCAGGTCAAGGGCGCGGGCAAGTACGCCTGGAACGACGCCGACCCGACGATCGTGTTCCCGATCAACATCTGGGCCGGGTGGGGCCCGATCATCGCGGCGAACGACGGGTTCGCGGCGGGGTCGCCCAACTCGGTGTTCAAGAAGTACGGGTTCAAGCTCGAGCTGCGCCTGATCGACGACCCGGCCCAGGCGGCGGACGCCTTCGCGACCGGGCAGGCCCACACCATGTGGGGCACGCTCGACATGATCGCGCTGTTCGCGCCGCAGCTCGCGAAGGCGGGCCTGACGCCGAAGGTCTACCAGCAGGTCGACTGGTCGCGCGGCGGCGACGGGATCGTCGTGCGCTCGAACGTGCGCACGGTCGAGGGCCTCAAGGGCAAGACGATCACGCTCGCCCAGAACTCGCCCTCGCACTTCTACGTCATGCACCTGCTCGACCGGGCGGGGCTCGGCCACCGCGACGTGAAGTTCCGGTTCACGAGCACGGCGTTCGGCGCGTCGGCGCTGTTCGCGCAGGACCGGACGGTCGACGCGTGCGTGTCGTGGGCGCCGGACATCTACACGCTCGTCGACCCGAAGAACAACCCGGGCAACCGCAACCGGCTGCTCTCGACGACGGCCGACGCCGCCAACATCATCGCCGACGTGTGGGCCGTGCGCCCCGACTTCGCGAAGGACCACCCGGACAAGGTCGAGGGCCTCGTGCGCGGGATCTTCGAGGGCTGGACGCTCCTGCGCGACAAGCCGGACCACGTGGCCGCGCTCATGGCGCAGGGCTACGGGTTCCCGGTCGAGGACTGCAAGGCGATGATGCACGACGCCTACCCGACGGGCATGGGCGACAACGCGAAGTTCTTCCTGACCACGGCCGAGGAGAACCCCGTCAACTTCGTCGCGACCTGGAACAAGGCGGTCAAGCTGTACCGCGAGTACGGGGCGATCGAGGGCGCGCCGGTCCCGGCCGAGCAGGTCATGGACGCGAGCGTGATCCAGAAGCTCCAGGCCGAGGGCGCGTTCCGCGAGCAGCAGGCCGAGCACCAGGAGTTCGCGCCGTTGCAGGTCGACCGGGGCCAGCTCGAGGCGACGCTGCCCGAGGTGCTGCGGGTCCCCCTGCACATCCAGTTCAAGCCGAACTCGTGGGAGCTCGACCGGAGCTACGACGCGACGATCGACGAGACGATGGCGAAGATCAAGCAGCTCTCGGCCGAGTTCGGCGCGGCGCGGATCGTGATCGAGGGCAACGTCGACACGTCGCGCAAGAACGAGTTCCGGGCCATGGGCACCCGCGTCTACGCCGAGATGTCGGCGGCGGTGCAGGACCTCTCGGACAAGCGGGCCAAGGCGATCCGCGAGGAGCTGATCAAGCTCATGCCGGGCGTCGACCCGAACAAGTTCGCCGCGTTCGGCAACGGCTGGGAGAACCCGGTCGACCCGCTCGACCACGCGAAGAACCGTCGCGTCGACGTGCGCGTCCTGCCGGTCGAATGAGGCGGATTCGAGGGGTTCGGGGGCCGGGTCCGTAGGACCCGACCCCTGAACCCCTCGAATCCGTGTGTCATGAGGGGCCGGATCGCGCGGGCGGGGGCGCGCGGCTCCGCGGATGGTGGGCGCGCCGCGCGAGCGCTGGGTGGGGCGCTCGGGTGGCGCGGCGCGAGACGGCGACGCGAAGGCCCGGGAGTCGGGCCAGGACGAGGGGCGCGGGAGATGACGGACGAGCCCGGAGAGGTGGCGGCCGGGGACGGCGGGGAGGCGCCGACGCCGGACCCCGACGGCGCGGCCGAGCCGACGGCGGCCGAGCCGACGGCGGCCGGGCCGACGGCGTCGCCGTCGCGGCCCGTGGCGCCGGCGCCC
>JANJTH010000640.1 GCA_024711205.1 Planctomycetota bacterium
CGCCCGCCGCTCCGGCAGCGGCCGCCGCGAAGCCTCCGGCCCCGGCCCCGGCCGCCGCGAAGCCGGCCGGCAAGGGCAAGGGCTGCCTGCTCCTGGGCGCGGTCGGCGCGTTCCTCCTCACCTGCCTCCTGAGCACGGTCCTCTACGCGTTCCGGGAGCGGATCCAGCAGGCGATCCCGCCCGGCACGTCGCAGTATCTGCAGAAGATCCCCGGCCTGAACAAGATCCTCCGCGCGCCTCCGCCCCCGCGCCTGCCGGGCGGGCTCAAGATGCCCTCGCTCCCCCAGGGCGGGGCCCCCGCCGACGCGCCCCCGGCCGACGCGCCCCCGGCCGACACGCCCCCGGCCGACGCGCCCCCGGCCGATGCGAAGCCGCCGGCCGACGGGCAGGCGGGGCAGTAGGCGCGTGACCGAGCCCGCCACGCCCCGGGACGCGGCGCCCGCCGGGGCGCCGGCGCCGGGCGCGGACCCGGCCCTGGCCGAGACGCTCGTCCCGCGCCGCCGGCCCCGCTCCGCCGCGTTCCACGTCGTCGCCGCGGTCGTCCCCGCGGCGGCGGTGTTCCTCGCCGGAGAGGCCGTCGTGCGCTCGCGCTACGACATCGTCGCGCGCCGCCCGTTCCACTGGCCGGGGATCGTCGAGGAGGCGGACCTGCCGCTGCGCTGGCGCCTCCAGGCCAGCTACGAGGGCGTCTACCACCAGCAGACCGAGCGCCTCCGCACGACGACGAACGAGCTCGGCATGCGCGACCCGCCGTTGACCGAGGCCCGCCGGACGGCGCCCGTGCGCGTGCTGTTCCTGGGCGACTCGGTCACGTTCGGGCGCGGCGTCGAGGACGGGGCGCCCTTCCCGGCGCAGCTCGAGGCCCGCTGGGCCGCGCGGCTCGGGGGCGGGGTCGCGTGCTTCAACGCGGCCGTCGAGGGCTACGACACGGTCCAGGAGCTCGAGACGCTGCGCGAGCGCGGCCCCGTGCTCCAGCCGACCGCCGTCGTCGTGGGCTGGTACCGCAACGACGCCGCGGTCCCCTCGGACGCCGTGAAGGAGCGCGTGATCCACGGCCAGTTCGCCCGCGACGAGGAGGCGTACCGCGACTGGAAGCGGCGCTACGTCGACAACGAGGCCTCGCTGCTCGACCGGAGCGCGCTCCTGCGCCTCGCGCGCCTGTGGTGGAAGGACCGCCGGACCCGCGCCGGGCTCGACAAGCGCGCGGAGGAGCTCGACGAGGACCACCCGAGCGAGCGCGGGGTCCAGCGCAGCAAGGACGCGCTCCTCGCCATGCGCGACTGGTGCCGGGCGCGCGGGGTCCCGTTCGCGCTCGTCCTGTTCCCGGCCCGCGAGGAGGTCGAGGCGGGCGAGCCGGTCCACGGGCCGGTCTCGCGCGTCTTCGCCGCGTTCGCGGCCGAGCACGGGATCCCTTGCGTGGACCTGTTCGAGCCGTGGTCCGCCTGGTGCGCGGCCAACCGCGGTCGGACGCTGTATCTCCCGCGCGACCGCTGCCACCCGAACGCCCCGGGCCACGCCCAGGTCGCCGCCTGGCTCGAGGAGGCCCTCCTCCCGCTCATCCGCCCGCCCGGGTAGGCTCCACGTTCCGACGGCCGAGGCGCCGCGGGGCAGGGGGTGGCGCGTGGGCGATCGAGTGGACGCACGGCGAGCGCGCGGCTGGGCGGCGGCCGGGGCCTTCGCGCTCCTGGGCGCCGCGGCGGCCTGGGCGAACCAGCCGTTCCTCGTGGCGGACGGGACGGTCGTGGAGCAGGGGAAGCCGGTCAAGCTGCGGCTGGCCGAGGGCGTCCCCAGCCACGGCGTCGTCGGGGCGACCCCGGTCCCGCAGAGCGCGGTCGTGCACCTGCCGGACGGGACCTTCGTCGACCTGGGCGACCAGCTCCCGCAAGACGCCGAGCCGAGCGACTGGCAGGTGACCTACACGCCGAAGCAGCCGGGTGACCACGTCGTGTTCGTGCAGGCCCACCCGCGCCAGCTCGACGGCGAGTACGTCACGGACTTCGTGAAGCTCGTGCTCAACGTGGGCGGCCTCGAGCGCGGCTGGGACCGCCCGCTCCGCCAGCGGTTCGAGCTCGTGCCGCTGACGCGGCCCTACGGGATCCCGGCCGGCGCCCTGTTCCGCGCCCAGCTCCTCACGGGCGGGCAGCCGGGGGCCGGGCTCGTGCGGGTCGAGCGCTGGAGCCCGAGCGGCCCGGCGCCCGGGACGCCGACGCTCCACCTGGCGCGCAGCGAGCGCACGGGGCCCATGGGCGAGGTCGCGGTGATCCTCGACAAGCCGGGGTTCTGGTCGCTCTCGGCGCGCGGAGCCGGCCGGACCGTGCAGGTGGCGGGGCAGCGCACGCAGGAGGTCCTCCGGACGACGCTCTGGGTCCACGTCGACCCGTCCTGAACCCGGCGCCCCGCCCGAGGGCCTCCACTTCTTCCCCTGCCCTTGCCCTCCTGTCTTCCTCTCCCTCCCCTCTTGTCTCCCAGGGGCGCTCGGCCCCGACCCGTCCGCTACCCGCGCCAGCGCTCGCTCGGGCGGCGCCACGCCGCGGCCAGGTCCACGGTCGCCTCGTCGAGGACCGCGGCCCCGCCGGGGCCCGTGACGACGACGCGCGCCCCCGCCGCCCCCGCGGCCGTGACCTCGCCCACGACCGCGTGGGGCGCCTCGCCGAGCGCCGCGCGCACCGCCTCGAGCCCGGCCGGGTCGACCTCGAGCACCATGCGCGTGGGGCTCTCGGCGAACAGGGCCGCCAGGTCGCGCTCGCCCGCGTCCTGCGGCCAGTCCCCCGCGCGCGGGACGGCCGCGAGGTCGACCCGCAGGCCCAGGCCGCCCGCGAGGGCCATCTCGGCCAGGGCGACCGCGAGCCCGCCCTCGGACGGGTCGTGCGCCGCGCGGACGTGCCCCGTCGCGATCGCGCGCGCGGTCGCGCGCAGGACCCCCGGCGCGCGCGCGAGGTCGACCACGGGCGGGAGCCCGCCCGCGCCTGCGTCGCCGCGCGCGACCTCGAGCGCGAGCGCGCCGTGGAGCGCGCACCGCGTCTCGCCCACGAGCACGAGCGCCGACCCGACGCGCTTGAGGTCCATGCTCACGAGGCGCGTCACGTCGGGGACCACGGCCACGCCCGTGACGAGGAGCGTGCCCGGGATCGCGACGCGCGTCCCGTCGGGCAGCGCGACCTCGTTGTTGAGCGAGTCCTTGCCCGAGATGAACGGGACCCCGTAGGCGAGCGACGCGTCCATGCAGCCGCGCGCCGCCCGCACGAGCCCGCCCAGGCGGTCGGGCAGGCGGCAGTCGCCCCACGAGAAGTTGTCGAGCACCGCGCACGCGTCGAGGTCCGCCCCCGCCGCGACGCAGTTGCGGAGCGCCTCGTCCACGGCGTCGAGCGCCATGAGCCAGGGGTCGGCCAGGCCGTGCCGCGGGTTGAGCCCGAGGCCAACGACGACCCCGCGCCGCGGGGCGTCGCCCCCGGCCTGCGCGCCCCCGAGGGCGTCCGGCCCGTCCGCGTGCGGCGCGAACGCGACGCCGTCCTGCGGGCCGCCATCGCCCACGCCCACGAGCGGCTTGAGCGCGCTCGTGCCCTGGACCTCGTGGTCGTACTGCCGCACGATCCACGCCTTGGACCCGACGGTCGGCGTGGCGAGGACGGCCCGCAGGAGCGCGCCCGCCTCGGGCCGCGCCGCCCCCGGCGCGGCCCACACCCCGTCGAGCGGCGCCGGCGCGGGCGCGCGCCAGACGGCCGCGCGCGCCTGGCGCGGCAGGCCCCGGTGCAGGAACCGGAGGTCGAGCGCGCCGACCTCGACGTCGCCCCAGGCGATCACGAGGCGGCCGTCTCCCGTGACCTCGCCCAGGCGCACGGCCTCGACGTCCTCGGCCGCGAACAGCGCGATCACGTCCGGGCCGCGCTCGGGCGGGACGGCGAGCACCATCCGCTCCTGCGCCTCGGAGACCCACACCTCCCAGGGCGCGAGCCCGTCGTACTTGAGCGGCGCGCGCGCCAGGTCGACCCGCGCGCCCGTGTCGGCCGCCATCTCGCCCACGGCCGAGGAGAACCCGCCGGCGCCGCAGTCCGTCAGGGCCGTCATCCAGCCGCGGTCGCGGACCTCGAGCAGCACGTCCGCGAGCATCTTCTCGGCGATCGGGTTGCCGATCTGCACCGCGCCCCCGCTCACGGCCTCGCTCTCGCTCGTGAGCGCCTCCGACGAGAACGTGGCCCCGTGCACGCCGTCGCGGCCGGTCCGCCCCCCCACGGCGACGAGCCAGTCCCCGGGCCGCGCGCCCTTCGTCACGGCGGCGCGCGGGATCAGCCCGACCGTCCCGCAGAACACGAGCGGGTTGCCCGCGTAGCCCGGGTGGGTCACGAGCGCGCCCGCGGCCGTGGGGATCCCCATGCGGTTGCCGTAGTCGCGCACGCCCGCGACGACGCCCTCGAGCACGACGCGCGGGTGGAGCGCGCCCGGCGGGAGGTCCTCGGGGCGCGCGTCGAGGTCGCCCACGCAGAACACGTCGACGTTGCAGAGCGGCAGCGCGCCCAGCCCGGTCCCCAGGATGTCGCGGATCACGCCGCCCACCCCCGTCCCGGCCCCGCCGTAGGGCTCGAGCGCCGAGGGGTGGTTGTGCGTCTCGACCTTGACCGCGACCCCGCGGGCCCCGTCGAAGTCCACGACGCCCGCGTTGTCCTCGAACACGGACCAGCAGCGCGGGAGCGCGAGCCGCCGGGTGGCCTCGAAGATCGTCTCACGGAGCAGGTTCTCGACCCGCTCGCGGCGGACGACCGCGCCCGCCGCGTCGCGCTCCTCGTAGTCGATCGGGCCCGTGAGCGTCTTGTGCTTGCAGTGCTCCGACCAGGTCTGGGCGATCGTCTCGAGCTCGACGTCGGTCGGCGCCCGCCCGAGCGCGGCGAAGTGGTCGGCCACGGCGCGCATCTCGACGGCGTCGAGCGCGAGCGTGCGCGCGCGCGAGAGCGCGAGCAGCGCCGCGTCGTCGAGCCCCGCGAGCGGGACCTCGACGCGGGCGACCGACGCCGGCCGCGCGGCCGGCGGCGCGGGCAGCGCGACCGGTCCGCGCAGGACCTCGTCGACGACCGGGTTGCCGAGCGCGCGCGCGAGCCAGGCGAGCCCCGCCTCGTCGGGGGGCGCGCCGTCGGGCCCGCCGACGTAGACGCGGTGGGCCGCGCGCACGTCGGCCAGGCGCAGGCCGAGCTCGGCCGCGGCCTGCGCGAGCGAGAGCGCGACCGGGTCCATGACCCCCGCGCGACGGCGCACGGTCAGGACGGCCTCGCCGGGCCCGGGGGCGGCCGCGCCGCGCGCGAAGAGCCCGTCGGTCGCGCCCGCCCGCGCGACCGTCGCGCGGTCGAGCACGCGGTCGGCGAGGAGCGTGGCGACCAGGCGCGCGCAGGCGGCGTCGGGGTCCGGCGCGTCGGCGCCGGCGGAGGGCGCGAGCGCGAAGGCGTACACCGCGGCGAGCCGCGCCGAGGCGAGGGCGTGGCCGGCCGCGGCCGCGCGCCGGACCCAGCGAGCCCCGGCGGGGTCGTCAGCCGGCGCGCGGCGGGCGAGCTCCACGACGAACGACGCGGCGGGGGAGGAGGAGGCGGGTGGCGCGAGGGGCATGGGGCCTCCGGCAGGGGGAGAGCTCCGCTGGGGAGGGGGCGTCAGGGCTGGGGAGCAGAGGGCAAGGGCAAGGGCAAGGGAAGACGGGAAGACGGGAAGAGACAGGGTGCCCTTGCGAGGCCGCCGGGTCGCGAAGAGACAGGGGCGCTCTGCGAGACCGCGGGAACGGGAACGGGAACGGGAACGGGAAGAGCTCCGCGGACTGCAAGCCGAAGGGCGACGGCCCCGCGAGGCGCAAGCCCCGCGACCCCATCCCCCTCGAAGTTTCGAGGGTCGCGCCTACGGCGCGACCCTCGAAACTTCGTCGGTGACCGCCTGCCCGACCTCCGAGCAGCGCGCGGCGCCGCCCAGGTCGTAGCTGAGCCAGCGCCCCTCGCGCAGCACCGAGGCGACGGCCGCCTCGATCGCCTGGCAGAGCCGGCGCAGGCGCTCGTCCTCGTGCCGGGTCGCGAGCCAGTCGCACATCATCGCCGCCGAGAGGATCGCGGCGAGCGGGTTCACCTTGTCCTGCCCGCGGTACTTGGGCGCCGACCCGTGGATCGGCTCGAACATGCCGTGGCGATGACCGATGTTCCCGCCCGCGGCCATGCCCATGCCGCCCTGCGTGGTCGAGCCGTTGTCCGAGATCACGTCGCCCACGAGGTTCGGCGCGACCACGACGTCGAACCACTCGGGGTTGCGGAGCTGCCACATGCAGAACGCGTCGAACAGCGCCGTGTCCGCCGTGATGTCCGAGAACTCGGCCTTCGCGAGCGCCTGGAACGTCTCCTCGAAGTACTTGTGCGCGGGGATGATGTTCGACTTCGTGACGCAGGTCACCTTGCCGGGCTTGCCCTGCGCCCGGCGCCGGCGCGCGAGCTCGAACGCGTAGCGGCACACGCGCTCGGTCGCCATGCGCGTGACCTCGATCGGCGTCATGCAGCCGACGACGTGGCCCTCGCCGTCGGTCAGGTCGATCGCCTTGCCGGTGTAGGCCTCCTCGGTGTTCTCGCGGCAGATCACGTAGTCGACCTGCCCGGGCTCCCAGATGTCGAGGAACCGGCCCGAGACCTTGTGCCGCACGCCGGGCAGGAGCTTGATCGGGCGCACGTTCACGAACAGCTCGAGGCGCCGGCGGTTGCCGATCACCTGCGCGTAGCCGGCGAGCTGCGCGCGCTCGTAGGGCTCGCCCGGGCGCGTGAACACGCTCTTGCCCGTGGTCGGGTCCTCGGCGCCCACGGCGCCGAGCAGGATCGCGTCGGCCGCGTCGCAGCGCGCCTCCGAGCCCTCGGGCCACTCGCGGCCGTGCTCGAGGTAGTACTCGCCGCCGCCCGGGATCTCCTCGAAGCGGAAGGCGAAGCCGAGCGCGCGGGCGCCGGCCTCGAGCACGCGGACGGCCTGGGCCGTGACCTCGGGGCCGATCCCGTCCCCCGGGAGCGTGACGACGTGGTACGAGTCCTTCGCGGGCATGCGGACCTCCGGGAGGCCCCTGCTTACCCGGGGTCCGGCCCGCGCGCCAGCCTCTTGGCGGCGCGCGCCGGCCCCGGTAGGACGGTGCGCCGGGCGGCGGCGTCGGTCGCGCGCCCCGCGCGCAGGAGGGCCCCGTGATGCACATCAAGTCCCGTCGACCCGTCGCGTCCCGGACCGGCGCGCGGGCGCCCGCGCTCGCGCTCGCGGCGCTCGCCGCGC
>JANJTH010000651.1 GCA_024711205.1 Planctomycetota bacterium
GCGCGCCGCGCGCGCCGGGTCGTCCCCCGCGGGCGCGCGCGGCGCGCCGTCGTCGCGGCGCGCGGCGCGGGCGGCCCGCCGCTTCTCCTCGAAGCCGTCGGGCGCGCGCCCGAACAGGCGGTTGAGCGCCAGCGTCGCGTAGGCCCCGGGGGGCAGGCTGAACGCGACGCGGACCATGAGCCGCCCGGCGTCGGGGTCGCGCGCGCGGTCGTCGGGGCGCGGCGGGCTCACGCGCAGGCCGTCGGGCACGACGACGAGCGGCCGCTCGTGGTGCTTGAAGAAGCAGCCCGGGATCCCCTCGATCCTGAACGTCTCGAGCGTGAGCCCGTCGCGCGCGAGCGCCGCGTCGACGGCCGCGCGCACGTCGGGGTCCGCGGGGACCACCGTGTGGTCGAGGAGCGGGAACGTCTCGACGAGCGGCGGGAGCGCCGCGTCGTCGGGGGCCTCGACCCACACGTGCTCGCCGCCCACGTAGCGGGTCCGCGCGAGCCAGCGCGCGGGCAGCTTGCGCTCGAGGTAGCGGGCCACGGCGTCGTTCCAGACGAGCGACTGGTAGGCGAACACGTGGATCGCCCGCTCCTTCGCGGGCATGCGCTGGAGCGCGCCCGCGAAGTCGTCGGGCTTGCGCCGCAGGTGGCGCACGATCGCGATCCCCTTGCGCTCGCCCCACTTCTTGAGCAGGAGCTCCCAGTCGCCCCAGCAGGCGGTCACGAGCCGCTTCCAGCGCTTGTCCTCCTCGGGGTCGCGCCGGCCGGGCGCCGCGAGGAGCGCCCGCACGACGCCCTCGAAGTCGCCGCGCACGAGGTCGCGCCCGGGCAGGCCCTGCCCCTGCGCGAGCGAGCCGAACCGCTGGTCGTCGAAGTAGTCGACGAACCCGCGCCGCGCGAGCCGGGCCGCCCGCTCGGGGAGCCGCTCGACGTCGGCCGGCGAGAGGTCGCGCACGACGATCTCGAACGCGTTGCCGCGCAGCGCGTCCGGGCCGAGCGGCGCGTCGGTCCGCCCCAGGTAGCGCACGTGCATGCCCGGGATCCGCCCGCGGAACTGCCCGCCGTCGATCGACACGAGCTGGGTCGTGACGCCCTGCCGGTCCTTGAGCCCGACGTAGGCGACCTGCTGGATCGCGACCCCGGCCCGGTCGGCGAGCAGGCGCACGGCGTCGAACGTGTCGAGCTTGCGCTTGCGGACCTCGTAGACGGAGACCTTGCCGCTCGCGCGCGGGGTCCACTCCGCGAGCTCGGTGACGACGAAGTCCTCGGGGACGGTCTTGATCCGCATCGGCAGGATCCTACGCCGTCCGACCCACGCCGCCCGTCCCGGCGGGAGCGGGTCGGCTCGGCGCCCGTCCAGTCGGGGGGAGGACGACGCGTCCGGACGCGCCGGGGCGCGCCGGCTCAGCCGGCGGGGGCGGCGTGCTCGAGGAGGAACGTGCGTCCGCCCCGCGGGCTCGGTGTGGCGCGCAGCCGGAAGCGGCGACCCCAGACGGGGGAGTGGACCCAGCCCCCGGCGTCGTGCGGGGCGTCGCGGTAGGCGTCGGCCTCGAGCACGAGCACTCGCAGCGCGGGGTCGCCGTCGCCGCGCGCGTCGACCAGCCAGTACTCGGGGATCCCCGCGGCGGCGTAGAGCGCGGGCAGGACGGCCTCGTCCTTGGTCGCGGATGACCGGGACACGACCTCGAGCACCATGTCGGGGCGCCCCTGGAGCTCGTCCTCGCGCTCGGCGGAGACGCGGGCCAGCCCCGCGGCGAAGGTCGCCCAGCGGACGAGCAAGCCGTCGGGGACCGTGGAGAGCCCGACGACCTCGTGGGTGAGCCAGGCGCCGTCGGCGAAGTACTCGCCCAGGTCGTGGTCGCGTGCGAGCAGCGCGAGGACGGCGTTGATCGCCGTCGTGACGGGGAGGTGCGTCCGGAGGTTCCGGGGGGTCATGTCGACGTGCAGGTCCCCCTGGAGGAAGTGGACCCGCGGGGCGTCCTCCCCGAGCGCCGCGTGCCAGCGACGGAATCCCTCGAGCTCGAAGGCCTCGCGCGGGATCGTCACCGCGCCCCGGCCGGTCCGCTCCGTGGCCTCGATCGCCGGGGTCACGCGCGCCTCCAGCCCCTGCAGTCGCCGTGGGTGCCGGCGTGGGGCAAAGGCTGATCGAGCGACGCGGACATACCCCCAGGATATGTCGGCGGGCGCCGGGTTCGCCCGCGGGCGGCGTGCTGGCAAGAGCGCCCTGGGAGCAAACGAGTTGGGGCTCCGACCCGCCCCCCCTCACAGGGGGCCGGCTCGCGCGTAGCCTGTCACGATCGCACAAGGCCCGTCCTCGACGCGGTTTGTCTCGGAAGTGTCCGGGGGCCACGAGAAACGGGCGGCGAAACCCGAGCGGACCGGGCGCGTTGGTCCGGGTACCGAGACGCGGCCTGGAAGGAACGGGCGCGCTCGCCGGCGCGGAAGTCGAAGCAAAGGAAGAGAAGCGCATGTTCAAGCGTTGGATCGGCTCGCTCGTGATCGCGGCGGCCATGCCCTGTGTCGCGGTCGGCCAGGACACGCCCCCCCCGCCCCAGGGTGAGGGTCAGGAGCGCCCCGGTCGCCGCCAGCGCGGCCAGGGTGGCCCGGGGATGGGCGGGGGCATGCTCGGCATGCCCGTCGAGCGGCTCAAGGAGGAGCTCGGGCTCACCGACGAGCAGGTCAAGCAGGTCGAGGGCCTCGCCGCCGAGATGCGCGAGAAGGGCCAGGCGGCCCGCGAGGCCATGCGCAACGGCGACTTCGAGGGGGCGCGCGCGCAGTTCCAGGCCCTGGGCGAGCAGATGCGGACGAAGCTCGACGAGGTCCTCACGCCCGAGCAGCGCGAGAAGGCCGCGGCCATGCGGCAGCGCCAGGAGCGGTTTGGCCGCGGCGGCGAGGGCGGCCCCGGCGCGCGCGGCGAGCGCGGCGGGCGCGGCCGGGGTCCCGAGCAGGCGCGGGCCCGGCTCCGCGAGCAGGCGCTCGAGGCGCTCGCGCTGACCGAGGAGGAGAAGGCGGTCGTGCTGCCGCTCCTCGACGCGACGCTCGAGACGCGCTCGCTCATGCAGGAGGAGGGCGAGCGCCGCCGGCAGGCGTTCCTCGAGAAGGCCCGCGCCTCGACCGACCCGGAGGGCCTGACGAAGCTGCTCGCCGAGTTCCGCGCGAGCCGCGAGCAGGACAAGGGCACCGTGAAGCAGGCCATGGACCAGCTCCGCGAGGTCCTCACGGTCGAGCAGGAGGCCAAGCTCGTCGGCCTCGGCGTCCTCGACTGACCTGCGGGCTCG
>JANJTH010000901.1 GCA_024711205.1 Planctomycetota bacterium
GGGGCGGCGGGCTGTGGCACCCGCGCGCCGACGTCGCGGCCGTGCTGCCGGGCGCGGGCCCCCCCGAGCTCCGCGCGGCCGACGGGACCCGGATCCGCCCGCTCCCGCGCGACGCGCGGCCGCTCGGCTGGACGCCCGACGGGCGCGGCCTGCTCGTGCTGCGCCACGCCGGGGCCGCCGGCGGGATCCTCGAGCTCTGGACCGTGCCCGGGGCCCAGCCCGCGGGTGGCCCGTGAGCGAGGGGGGCGCGGTGGGCGGGCCCCCGAGCGCGGGCCGCGGGCCCCGCGCGGGGCCCCCCCTGCGCGTGCTGGTCGTCGAGGACGAGCAGGCGCTCCGCGAGCTGCTCGCGCGCCAGCTCGGCCGGCGCGGCTTCGACGTCACGGCGGCCGGGTCCGCCGAGGAGGCCCTCGCGGGCCCGGCCGACGTCGACGTCGCGCTCTGCGACCTCTCGCTCCCCGGGCTCTCGGGGATCGAGCTGCTCCGGCGCCTGCGCCAGCGCGACCCGGCCCCGGAGTGCGTCGTGCTCACCGGGCAGGCGACGGTCGGCACGGCGATCGAGGCCATGAAGCTCGGCGCCTACCACTACCTCGAGAAGCCGGTCAAGCTCGACGAGCTCGAGCTCTACCTGCGCGGCGCGGGCGACAAGCGCCGGCTCGCCGTCGAGAACCGCGGGCTCCGGGCCGGGCTGGCCCGCCAGGCGCGCGCGCCGGCGCTCGTCGGGCGCTCGCCCGCGATCGAGGCCCTGCGGCGCACGATCGAGCGCGTCGCGGCCTCGCCGGCGCCCGTGCTCGTCGAGGGCGAGACCGGCACGGGCAAGGACCTCGTGGCGCGCGCGCTCCACCAGGCGTCGCCGCGCCGCGACGGGCCGTTCGTCGCGATCAACTGCGGGGCGCTCTCGGAGGCGCTGCTCGAGAACGAGCTGTTCGGGCACGCGGCGGGCGCCTACACGGGCGCGACGAAGGACCACCCGGGCGTGTTCGAGGCGGCCCACGGCGGGACGCTCTTCGTCGACGAGGTGGCCGAGATGTCCCTCGAGACGCAGAAGAAGCTCCTGCGCGTGCTCGAGAACGGCGAGCTGCGCCGGCTCGGCGAGACCCGCGCCCGCTACGTCGACGTGCGCGTCGTCGCCGCGACGAACCGCTCGCTCCGCGACCTGGTCGCCGCGGGCAAGTTCCGCGAGGACCTCTACTTCCGGCTCGGGGTCCTGCCCGTGCACACGCCGGCGCTCCGCGAGCACCCGGACGACCTCCCCGACCTCGTGGCGGAGCTGCTCGAGCGGGCCCGGGCCCACTACGGCCGGACGGTCGCGCTCGACCCCGCGGCGCTCGCGGCCCTCCAGCGCTACCCGTGGCCCGGCAACGTCCGGGAGCTGCGCAACGTGCTTGAGCGGGCCATGGTCCTCGCGCCCGCGGACGTCGTGCGCCCGGCCGACCTCGAGGGGCTCCTCCCGACCTCGGCGGCGCTCCGCAGACCGACGCCCGGGCCCGCCACGCCGGAGGCGGGCGCCCTCGCCGACGGGGCCGAGGGTCGGCTCGAGGACGTCGAGCGCGACCACATCCGGCGCGTGCTCGAGGCCCACGGCGGGAACAAGACGCAGGCGGCGCGGGCGCTCGGCGTCAGCTTGCGGAGCCTCTACCGGAAGCTCGAGCGGCTCGGGCTCAAGGACCGCCCGGCGCCATGAGCGCCGGGCCTGCGAGCCTCAGACGAGCCGGAGCATCTCCTTGAGGACGCGGGTGGTGCGCCGCTTGGGGTTCAGGTCCTCGAGCGCCGCGAGCGACGCGGTGCGGACCTTGAGGCTCCCGTGGTGGAAGATCTCCTCGAGGAAGTACGTCGGCGTGCGCGACCCCAGATCCCGCAGCGCGTGCTGGAACTCGAACCGCATGGCGCCTCCCCCCCTCCGCTGGCAGGCTCCACCCCGCCGCCAGAATTCGTTTGCAAATCCGAGGCCCCGTGTCCCGGGAGCATAAGCCCAATGAAGTCGATCGTCGAGGTTGCGTGTTGGTGCAGGACCTGCCAGGTTTCGACGCAGGACGTGCAGGGTGCATGTCGTAGGCGTCAATCGTTGGAACGACCTGCCCACGACGACGATTCAGAACCCGCCCTCCGGACTTCGGCACGGCGGGTCGCCGACTTGAGGGCCCCTCGAAATCGCCTGACCCGGGCGGGAGCGATCGCGTGACGCGCGTCTCGATCCTGGGACTCGGGCACGTGGGCAGGGCGCTCCTGCGCTCGTTCGACCGGATCCGCGGGGGCGCCCGGCTCGTGCTCGCGGCGGACGGGCAGGGCGCCTTCGTCGATCCCGGCGACGGCGGCGGCCTGGACCCGGCCGCGGTGCTCGCGCGGCGGGCGCGCCGCGACTACGACCGCGCGCGTCAGCCGGGTGACGTTCCAGGGCTCCTCGACCTGACGCGGCCCGACGTCCACGTCGAGCTGACGCCGACGAACCTCGAGGACGGAAACCCGGCGGTCCCGGACGTGCACGCGGCGCTCGCGCGCCGGATTCCCGTCGTGACGGCCGCGAAGAGCCACCAGCGGACGCGGGCGGTCCTCGAGGACACGCTGCGGCGCGCGGAGGGCACCCCGTTCCTCGACCACGCCGCGACGCTCGCGGGGATCCCGGCCACGGAGATGGTCGCCGGGGTCGGCTTCCGGGTCACGCGGATCGAGGGGGTCCTCAACGGGACGACGAACTTCATGCTCCAGCGGCTCGCGGAGGGCGTCGCCTTCCGGGCCGCGCTCGACGAGGCGATCGCGCGCGGCTTCGCCGAGCGGGACTGGCGCTACGACCTCGAGGGCAACGACGTCGCGGTGAAGCTCGTCGGGCTCACGCGCCACCTGACCGGGGTCGTCACGGGCGCGGCCGAGGCCGAGCTCGTGGGCGATCCGGAGCTGGGCCTCACGCGCGGGATCGTGGGCGCCTCGCCCGAGCTCGTGCGGTCGCTCGGCGAGCGCGGGCAGAAGCTCAAGCTGATCGGGCGGGTCGAGGTCGAGCACGGGGCCGCCGGCCCGCCCGCGGTCCGCACGCGGGTCGGGCCGCGCGCGCTCGACGCCTGGGACCCGCTCGCGCAGGTCGACGGCTTCCACAACATCGTGCGGATCGAGGGGCGCATGAACGACACGCCCATGGAGCTCCTCCTGCGCGGGCCGGGGGCCGGGGCCGACGAGACGGCCAGCCGCGTGCTCGGGAACCTGAACCACCTGATCGGGATCCTGGGCTGGGCCCGGGGCCAGTCCGGCCCCGCGGGCGCCGGGGGCCCGGCGTGAGCCGGCTCGCCTGCGTCCGCTGCGGCGCCTTGGCCGCCGCGGACGCGCTCGCGAGCGACGCGACCGCCTGCGCGTGCGGGGCGCTGCTCGAGGTCCTGCCGCCCCCGCCGCAGGCCGCGCCCGAGGCGCTCCGGGCCCGGTTCGACGCGCGGCGCGCCGGCCGGGCGGGGCCCGACCGGAGCGGCGTGTGGCGCTACCGCGAGCTCGTGGCCCCGGCGCTCCCCGAGGCGGCGCTCGTGAGCCGCGGCGAGGGGAACACGGGCCTCTACGAGGCGCCGGCGGCGCTCGCCCGCTGGGCCGGGCTGCCCGAGGGGGCCCGCTGGTGGCTCAAGCACGAGGGCGAGAACCCGACCGGGTCGTTCAAGGACCGGGGCATGTGCGCGGGCGTGACGGCCGCGCTCCTCCGCGGCGCGCGCGCGCTCGCCTGCGCGTCGACGGGGAACACCTCGGCCTCGCTCGCGAGCTACGCGGCGCTGCGCGGGGTCCCCTGCGTCGTGTTCGTGCCGGCGGGCAAGGTCACGACCGGCAAGCTCGCGCAGACGCTCGCCTACGGGGCGCGCGTGCTCGAGGTCGAGGGGAGCTTCGACGACGCCATGCGCCTCGTCGAGGAGGCCGCGCGCGCGTTCGGGCTCGGGCTGCTCAACTCGGTGAACCCGTGGCGGGTCGAGGGCCAGAAGGCGATCGGGCTCGAGCTGCTCGATGACCTGGGCTGGGCGCCGCCCGACTGGATCGTGCTGCCCGCGGGGAACCTGGGCAACGTCTCGGCGCTCGGCAAGGCGCTGCGCGAGGCGCGCGGGGCCGGGCTGATCGAGCGCCTGCCGCGCGTCGCCTGCGTGCAGGCCGCCGGCGCCGCCCCGTTCGCGCGCTGGTGGGCGGCGCTCGGGTCCGACCCGGCGGCGCCGTTCGCGCCCGAGCCGCGGCCCGAGACGGTCGCGACGGCGATCCGGATCGGCGACCCGCGCTCCTGGGAGAAGGCCCGCCGCGAGCTCGCGGCGACCCAGGGGACCTGCTTCGCGGTCGACGACGCGACGCTCCTCGCGGCGAAGGTCCAGGTCGACGCGGCCGGGATCGGCTGCGAGCCGGCCTCGGCCGCGGCCGCGGCCGGGGTGCGCCGGCTCGTGGCCGAGGGCGCGATCGGGCCCGGGGCGCGCGTGGTGTCCGTGCTGACCGGGCACGTGCTCAAGGACCCCGAGACGACGGCGGCGCACCACGCCGGGGCGCGCGTGCGGGTCGCGGCCGACCTCGGGGCTATCGAGGCGGCGATCGGAGGGCTGTAGGACGAGGAGCTTCGCCGGGGGAGCGAGCGGGAGGGACGCGGGGCAGAGGGCAAGGGCAAGGGCAGGGGAAGAAGGGAAGACGGGCGAGGGCCCTGCGCGAGCCGCGGGAACGGGAAGAGCTCCGCTGGCAGCGGGCGGGGAGGGCGGAGGAGCGCCGCTGGCGCCGGGCGCGGCGGAGCTTCGCTGGCGGCGAGCGGGCAGGCTCCGCGGGCGCGGGGGGGCTACTCGACGGCGCGGGCGCCGAGGAAGGCGAGGTGGACGCCCGGGTTCTCGTCGAACCACCCGAGCAGGGCCGCCCGGCGGATCCGGAACACGCGGCCGGGCTCGATGACGCGGGCGCCGCCCGTGGCGGCGCCGCCGGCCACGAGCGCGTCGACCTCGCCCAGGAACGCGCCGGGGCCGAACTGGAGCCCGGCCTGGTCGCCGTAGCCCTCGAGCGCGACCTTGCCCTCGTCGACGAGGTAGGCGGCCTCGGCCTGGGCGCCCGCCGTCCACAGGCGGTCGCCGGCCTTCGCCTCGACGACCTCGAGGTGGCTCTGGAGCTGGGTCTTCTGGGCGCTCGTGAGCGGCTCGAGCGCGGAGTTGCGCGAGAACAGCTCCCAGGAGCGCTCCTCGCGCATGCGCGCGAGCCGGACGAGGCGCTCGGCGATGTCGGTCCCGCGGAGCAGGTACAGGAAGTCGTAGCGGTCGATCTCGACGAGCACGCAGTCGCTCTGGGCGAACACGTCGGCGTTGCGCGGCTGGCGGAGGATCAGCGCCGTCTCGCCGAAGTAGTCGCCCGCCTGGTAGCGCTTGAGCTCCTGCCCGTCGCGGCGGACCGAGGCCACGCCCGAGAGGATCACGTAGAACGCCTCGCCCGGGCTGTCCTGGGCGATGATCTTTTGCCCGGCCGTGTACTCGACGCGGCGCGCGACCTGGAGCACCTCGCGGGCGCGCGCGAGCGAGAAGCCGCGGAACAGGTCGATCCCGACGAACACGTCGAGGAGCGCGATCGCCTCGGCGTGGCGCGGCGGGTCGACCGGGATCCGGATCGTGTGCTCGACGCCCGCCGGCGCGACGCGCAGGCCCTGGTCGGGCGGGAGGTCCTTCTCGGCGATGTGCAGGCAGTACAGCCGGCGCTTCACGTCGGGCGGGAGCTTCGCGAGCACGCTCGTGGGCGTGTGCAGCGGCGGGACGCCGGCCTCGTGGAGCACGACCGTGTGGTGCCAGGGGAAGCCGATCAGCGCGTCGGCGCGCTCGCGCGTGATCGTGCCGGCCGCGACCATGGCCTCGACCCGCTCGGGGTCGTAGAGCGTGTCGGCCGAGAACACGAGGCTCTTGCCCCCGTAGAACGCCTCGAACCCGACGGTCGGGATCGAGTGGAGCGTGTAGAAGAAGCGCAGCTCGCCGCCGTGGACGCGCACGGGGCTGCCGATCTTGACCGGCCGGTAGATGAACGTGCGGCGCACGACGTCCTGGTCGAGCCCGGAGAGCGCGGAGTACTTGCGGAGGAACGAGCCCAGGATCTTGGGCGCCGTGTAGACGACGATCCGCCCCTCCTCGAGGATCTTCTGGAACGTGCCGCTGTCGTGGTCGGCGTGGCAGTGGGTCAGGATGATCCCGTCGATCAGCTTGGGCGCGATCCCGTTCAGCGCGAGCAGGTCGGTCGTGCCCATGGGCGGGTCGACGAGCAGCCCGCGGTGGTTGATCCAGACGATGAACCCGGTGGTCTTGCCCTTCGGGTCGAAGCCGTGGCTCGAGCCGAGCACCGTGACGCCGAAGGCCGGCGGGTGGAAGGCGTGCTCGACCGCGGTCGCCGGGCGCTCGCGCTCGGGGAGCTTGACGCGCGCGGGTGCGCGCCCGACCTCCCGCCCGCCGTCGGTCACGACGTAGCCCGCGTCGCCCGGGAGCCGGCGGACCTCGACCTGGCCGAGCCGCGCCACGCCGTCCGCGTCGAGGCGCGTGAAGCGCACGAGCGTGTCGACCTCGAGCCGCTCGTCGGGCTTGAACGGGTTCTTGCGGAACTGCCCGCACTCGCGCGCGTGGTCGGGGCGGGCCGCGGGCGGGATCGCCGCGTCGAACTCGGCGTCGCCGCCCGTGTGGTCCTGCGGGCCGAACAGCGTCTCGGTGAGGATCCGGCGCAGGCGGCGCTCGGCGTCCTCGTCGACGATCAGGTTCACGGTCTTCTTGTTCACGAAGAAGTTGAAGTAGGCCGGGAACTCGACTTCGCTCACGTTGACCCCGCGCGCGCGGTCGAAGCGCTCGACGGGGACGACGTAGTCGGTCGGCACCGGCATGCCGAGCGCCATGTGGTCCTTGATCGTCTCGGGCGGGCAGCCGAACTGGATCGGCCCGTGCGAGGTCCGGACGACGACGCCGCCGCGCGGGAGCTCGACCACGGCGGGGGCGGGGGACGCGGCGGGCTCGCTCATGACGACCTCGGTGGGGCGCCGGGCGGGGCGGCCCGGGCAGGTGGGCGCGGAGTCTACCGCGGCGGGCCCCGCGCCCGCGGGGGCCCCGGACCAGGGCGGCGGCGGGCGCGGCCGGCGGGCGCGGCATAGCATGGCCGCGGGAGGGGACGACGTTGGCGACGCCGCTCGACCAAGCGTTCGGCCGCCTCGTCGTCGCGCGGGGGCTGCTCTCGACCGAGGCGGTGCGCGCCGCCTGGCAGGCGCTCCCGCCCGGCCGCTCGCTCGCGCAGGACCTCGTCGCGCGCGGGCTGCTCGACCCGCGGCACGCCGACGCGCTCGCGCGCGAGGTCCAGGTGCTCGCGGCGCGCGCGTCGGGGCGGCTCGCGCCCCCGGGCGCCGGGGGCAGCG
>JANJTH010000903.1 GCA_024711205.1 Planctomycetota bacterium
CGGCGCGGGGACGGCTGCGCGCGCTTGCCGGCGCGCAGCCCGCGGCACCGCCGCCCCGAGCGGCACCCCAAAACACCACAAGCATGAGAGGAGACAGCCCGGAGCTCGCTGCCGGCGCGCCGGCCGGGCGGTGGAGCGCGCCGCTCCCCGGGGGCTGGAGCCCGGCGCCGCTCGTGGTCGGCTTCGGCGCCGCCGCGAGGGCGACGGCCGCCGCGGAGGCGGCCGCGCGGAACGTGAGCCGGCTGCCGCCGACCTCGATCCGGTCGCCCTCGAGCAGGACCTTGTCGATCACCGACACGCCGTTCACGAGGGTGCCGTTGCGGCTCCCCGCGTCGCGCAGGACCCAGCCCAGGCCGCCGCGCCGCTCGATCACGAAGTGCCGGCGCGACACGTTCATGTCGCGCAGGCCGAGCGTGTTGTCCTCCGAGCGCCCGACGCTCACGAGGTCGGCGTCGAGCCGGACCTCGAGCGTCGGCTGCTCGGGGACCTCGAGGACCAGGCTCGGGCGCGCGCCGCTCACCTCGGCCTCCGGCGCCCGCCGCGCGAGCGGCCCCGCGGGACCGCTCCGGCCCGGCCCCGGGGGCGCGCCCGGGGCCCGCCGGGGGCGGCGGCGGCCGGCCGGCGCCCCCGCCCGCGCCCGCCCACGCCGCTCAGGCGCTCCGGCGGATCCGGCAGTGGTCGAGGACGCGCGCGATCACCTGCTTCTGCTCGACCCGCGGGACGACCATGTCGAGGAAGCCGTGCTCGAGCAGGAACTCGCTCCGCTGGAACCCCTTGGGGAGGTCGGCCCGGATCGTGTTCTTGATCACGCCCGGCCCGGCGAACCCGAGCAGCGCCCGGGGCTCGGCCAGCGTCACGTCGCCGAGCGCCGCGAACGACGCCATGCAGCCGCCCATGGTCGGGTTCGTGAGCAGCGCGACGTAGAGCCCGCCCGCCTCGTCGTAGCGCCCGAGCGCGGCCGAGGTCTTCGCCATCTGCATGAGCGAGAGGACGCCCTCGTCCATGCGGGCGCCGCCGCCCGAGCCGCTCACGAACACGAAGGGGACGCGCAGCTCGGTCGCGAGCTCGACCGCGCGCGTGAACTTCTCGCCCACGACCGAGCCCATGGAGCCGCGCAGGAACCGCGAGTCGGAGGCCCCGAACACGACGTCGTGCCCGGCGATCTTGCCGGTCCCGACGATGCACGCGTCCTCGAGCCCGGTCAGCTTGCGCGCCGCCTCGAGCCGGTCGCAGTAGGCCTTCACGGCGACGAACTCGAGCGGGTCGGTGGCGCGGAGGCCCGTCGCCGTCTCCGCGAACGTCCCCTCGTCGACGAGCTGCGCGATCCGCTCGTGGACCGAGATCTCGAAGTGGTAGTTGCACTCCGGGCAGACCTGCAGGAGCTCCTCGACGGCGCGCTTGTAGACCGACTTCTCGCAGTCGGGGCAGCGCATCCAGAGCCCGCCCGGCATCTCCTTCTTCTTCCGGAACCGGATCCGCTTGAAGCTGTCCCAGGCCATGGCCGGTGCCCCTTTCGCCCGCGACGGGTCGAGGTTAGAATCCTAAGCCGAACGGCGGCCCGAGGAAAGGGCGCCCCGCGCGCTCGAGGAGTGGTGGTCCTGGCCCCGTCCGCGGCTGAGCTCGAGAACGACTTCCTCGCGACGCCCGACGCGCCGAGGTTGGTCGCCCTCTACCTCGCGCTCCAGGAGGAGCACAAGGACGACGAGCTGGCCGGGATCCTCGACCGGGTCCGCCCGATCCAGCACCGGGTCACCCTGATCCAGGCCGACGCGGACGAGCTGACGCTCGAGGCGCTCTCACGCGACCCGCACGCCCACGTGCGGCGGGTCGTCGCGACGCACCCCCGGATCACCGAGGAGGTGTGCTTCCGCCTGAGCGAGGACCAGGACCCCGAGGTCCGGCTCGCGCTGCGCAAGAACCCCGCCTGCCACCCGTTCATCGCGGCCGCGATCACGGTCGAGGACGGCCCCTCCCGCCCGGACGAGCTCGTCGCGGCCGAGCACCTGCTCGAGGCGGCCTGGCAGGCCCGCCGCGGCAAGCTCACGCCCGGGGACCTGCTCGGGCTCACCGAGGAGTGGCTCGGGATCGAGCCGACCGACCTCCCCGCCATGACCCTCGACCAGGCCGGGCTCCTCTTCAAGGTGCTCGACGCGCGGCTCGGCAAGGGCCGCATGCCGGCCAAGCCCTCCCGGCGCGGCGGCCGCGCGAGCACGAGCGGCCGCGCGAACACGAGCGGCCGCTCGCGCCGCAACCCGAAGGGCTGACCCCCTCGGGCCCCGGGCGGGGGCTCAGCCGAGCTTGACCCGCTCCTGGGGCTTGTAGAGCCAGCCCTCCTGGTGGGCCGTCATGAGCGCGTCGAGGATCTTGGGGTCGTAGTTCGTCCCGCCGAGCTGCATGAGCTTGCCCACGACGTCCTTCGTCGGCACGTCCTCGCCGCGCTCGGCGGCCTGGCTCACGTGCACGTCGAAGTCGTTGGCGACCGAGATCAGCCGGGCCTCGAGCGGGATGTCCTCGCCCTTGAGCCCGTCGGGGTAGCCGGTCCCGTCGAACCGCTCGCGGTGGTGACGCACGGCGGGGACGAGGAACGTCATGCCCTGCGTCTTGTCGAGCAGCTGGCAGGCGAGCTCGATCCGCTTCTGGTCGAGGTCCGGGTCGGCCGTCGTCCGCGCGGCCTCCTCCGGCGTGAGGAACAGCATGCCGATGTTGTGGAGGAGCGCCGCGAGCTGGACCCGGCGGTTGCGCGAGCGCGACAGCCCCATGGCCTGCGCGATCCCCGAGGAGTAGGTCGCGACCCGCTCGGAGTGGCCGCGCGAGAGCGGGTCGCGCATCTCGATCGCGCGCACGAGCGCGCCGACGAGCTCGAGGTAGTTCTTCTCCTGCGCGAGCGAGAGCGTGATCCCCTGCACGGCCATGCCGGCCTGGATCCCGATCGTCGTCACGAGCTCGAGGTCCTCGGCGTCGAACGCCTCCGCGACCTTGGACGAGCTGAGGTAGAGCACCCCGCAGATCTGGTCCATGGCGACGAGCGGCGCGCAGATCACCGAGCGGATCCCCTTCATCACGACGCTGCCGCGGTCCTTGAACCGGTCGTCGGTCGAGGCGTCGCTCGAGAGCACCCCGCGGTTGAACTGGAGCACGCGCTTGATCACGGCCCGCGAGACGACGGGCTGCTCCCGCGCCTTGCCGTCGCGCTCGAAGCTCCCGGCCAGCGTCAGCTCGCCCTTGTCGGGGTGCTTGATGAACATGTAGCCGTGCGCGGCCTCGACCGCGGTCGCCGCGAGCTTCACGACCTTCTTCGCGAGCCCCTTGATGTCGCGCTCGGCCGCGATCGTCTTCGCGACCCGGTAGAGCACCTGCAGGTCGCGCGACTCCTGCGTCTCCTGCACGGGGTCGCTCGCGAGGTCGTCGTCGTCGCCCAGCAGGTCGAGCCGGATCGTCGTCGTGGCCGAGATCTGCTCGAGGTCGGCCAGGTCGCCCGCGGCGCGCGCCGAGGTCCGCCGCTCGCTCGCGCGCCGGTCCTCGAACAGGCACACGGTCGAGCCGATCTTGACCTCGTCGCCCGCCCGCAGCAGCTCCTCGGTGATCTTCTCCTCGTTCACGAAGGTCCCGTTGCGGGACCCCAGGTCGCGGATGAAGAACATCTCCCCGATCCGGAACACCTCGGCGTGCCGGCGTGAGATCCCCTGGTCCAGGATCTGCAGCCCGTCGGGGTTCTCGTCGCGGCCGATGACGAGGTTCTCGCCCTTGAGGTCGACCTCGAGGCCCTTGTGGGGCCCGTTCTTGATGCGCAGGATCGGCATGGTGTCACGCCCTGGGCCAGCGGCCTGGCGCGGATGTTCCCGCCGATGCTGCCAGCGTCGGGCCCCCGCATCAAGCGAGACCCGGGGCCCCGGTCCGGGGGGGGCCGTGACCGGAGCGTGACGCAGCCGGAGCCGGCGGCGCCCTCCCGCGCGTGCCGTCCGCCCCCGTCCGGGCGAGCTCACGGCGTTCGGGGCGCCGGAGGCGCCCCGAACGCCGTGAGCTCACTTCCCTTCGAGCGTGAGCCGGGCCGTGAGGCGGACGCGCTTGTCCTTGTCGTCGAGCGCCCGCTCGAGCGTCTTGCGGGCCGCCTCGACCGAGCGCATCTGCCCCAGCGACCAGGCCGCGGCCGCCCGCACGTCCTCGTGGTACTCGGAGCGGAGGAGCCCACCCGGCCGGAGGAAGTTGGCGAGCATGGGGATCACCTTGTCGTGGTGGGCCCGGGAGAGCGAGAGCTTGCCGAACGTGAGGCAGCACTCCCGCTGGACCTCGACGATGTTCGTCCGCTGCACGAGGTCGAGCAGCTCGTCGACGGCGTCGGGGTGGGCGAGCTCGCCCAGATACTTGACGGCCGTGAGCTGCGTGGCGGGCTGCCCGTGCTGGAGCGCCCAGCGGAGGACGGCCTGGGCCACCTTGCCGCCGACGCCGCGGGCGACGGTCACCGCCTCGGCCTGGATCAGGGGGTCGGGGCTCTGGAGCCCCGCGACGAGCACGGGCGCCGCGTCGCGGCACACGACGGCGGCGGCCCGCATGAGCCGCTTCATCGGCTCCGGCGCGGTGAAGGTCGTCGCCTCGCGCTGGAGCGCCTGCTCGCTCTCGGGCACGAGCGCCGCGAGCATGTCGATCAGGAACGCCTCGACCCGGTCCGAGCTCGTCGCGGCGAGCGCCCGGACGAGCCGGTCGACGGCGAGCGTCCCCATGGCCTCGAGCACGCGCGCGGCCTTGCGCCGCTCGGCCGCGCCGCCCCGCTCGATCGCCTGGAACAGCCGCTCCGCCCGCGGGTCCTCGAGGACCTCGCCCAGCACGCGCCGCGCCGCCTTGGTCGCCCGGGCCTGCGCGTCGCCCGCCGCGCGCTTGTCGCCGCGCCGGCGCGCGAGCGCCCAGGCGAAGCGCGCGGCGAGCTCCCAGTCGCCCGCGGCGATCCGGCTCGTGAGCGCGAGCTTCCCGCAGTCCGCGAGGCGCTCGAACGCGTCGGGGTCCTGCTCCACCTCGAGCGCGTCGCCGAGCCGCCGCGCGGCCACGGCGAGGAACGCGGCCCGCAGGTCCTGCGAGCCGCGCCGCAGGAGCCCGTGCGCGGCGTCGGCGGCGCGGCGGCGCTCGGCCGCGTCGGGCGCGGCGAACTCGACCGCGAGGCGCTCGAACAGGCGGAAGGCGAGCGGGAAGCGCTCCTCGAGGAGCAGCCGCTCGAGCACGTCCGCGAGCTCCTCGGACGCGGGCGGCGCGAGCAGGTCGTGCGGCGGGAGCTGCGTGAGCGCGTGGGCGCGCTGGGCGGCCGCGTCCGAGGGCCACTCGAACTCGGCGGGCAGCTCCGCCTCCCGGAAGCGCAGGGGCGACATGTCGGCTCCCTCCTCGGCGGCCGCCGCGGCGGCCAGGATCTCGTGGTCGAGCGGCTCGGCGACGGCGCCGCCCGCCGCGCTCGAGGGCTCCGTCGCGTCCGTGGCCGCGAAGGCGGCCCGCGCGGCCCGGTAGACGGAGTGGCCCACGAGCACGTGCGGGAGCCCGGGGTCCGCCGCGAGCGCGAGGATCGGGTCCTCCTCGCCCGCGAGCTCCTCCGGGGTCAGGTGGGCCACCGCCGTCGTGAGCGCCTCGAGCTCCCCCTGGGTCACGCCGGGCAGGAGGGCGACCGCCATGAGCCGCGCGCCGCGGAGCACCGCGAGCAGCTCCTTGCCCCCGGGCGCGGCCGCCCGCGGCTCGAGCGTGACCCCGTTGAGCACGAGCGCGTCGCCGTCGCCCTCGTGGAGCACGAGGGCCGGGTGCGCCGCGAACGCCCGCCCGAGCGCCTCGACGAGCGCGGCCACGGCCTCGCTGGGCTCGCAGGGCGGGTCGCGGCGCTGGAGCTCCACGGCGTCGAGCAGCGCCTGCACGAGGGCCGCGGCGAGGGCCGGGTCGGCCTCGGCCAGCCGGGGGGCGCTCGCCGTCCGCTCGTCGAGCACGTCGGCCCCGCCCGAGAGGCTGACGGACTTCTGCACGACGCCGATCGTCCGCAGCTCGTGGTCGGTCGCGAACAGGTTCCAGTGGTTGCGCTCGAGCGCGGCCAGCTCGCCCAGGTCCGCGAGCGCGCGCACGAGCGCGCGCAGCTCGGCCTCGCGGACCGGCCCCACGAACGTGAGGCTCTTGATCGCCCCCTGCCGGAACAGCCCGCTCACGGCCTCCTGCGCCGGCCCCTCGCCGAGCGCCCGGTCGACCGTGCGGCCGTTCAGGGTGAGCGCGTTGCCCCGGTGGGCGAGCGTGAAGGCGGGGCTCGCCGCGTGGGCCTGCGCGAGGGCGGGCAGGAGGTCGTCCGTCGCGTCGCCGCCCGCGCGCGCGCGCGCCACCGCCCGCGACAGCGCCTCGGCGAGCGCCGGGAGCGCCGCGGCCAGCTCGGGGGACGGCGGCTCCGTCCGCTCGGGGAGCCGCACGCGGCGGCCGTCGCCGATCGCCTCGAGCGCCGCGCGGTCGAGCACGCGCTCCCGGCAGCCCGCGAGCGCCTCGGTGAACGCCTGGCGCTTGGCGTGGTCGGGCCGCGACGCGAGCGGGTCCGCGGGCGCCTCGTGGTCGCCCGCCTCGTCGCCCGGACGCCCGCCCGCGTCGTCGCCCGCGGCGTCCGCGCGCGGCCCGGCCGCGGCCTCCCGGGTGGCCTCGGCCGCGGGCGGCCGCGACGGGTCGAGGACCTCGAACGCGAAGCGCGGCCCGACGACGGCGCCCTCGAGCGCCGCGACGAGCGCCGGCGGCACGACCCGCAGCCGACCGCGCACGAGCTCCTCGAGCGACGGCGTCACGTCGTCGGGGATCGCCCCGGCGAGCCGCCAGGCGTCGCCCCTGCGCGCGAGCGCCCCCATGTCGCCGAGCCGCTTGAGCGCGCCCTCGAGCGCGAGCGGGGAGCCCCCGGTCAGCGCCGCGAGGCGGGCCGCCTGGGCCTGGTCGGCCGCGGCGGGCCCGAGCGCGCTCGCGAGCAGCGCGGCGGTCGCCGCGGCGTCGAGCGCGGGGAGCGCGCGGCGCTCCACGCCGACCGCCGAGGGCAGCGCCCAGCCGGCCTCCTCGCCCGCGGCGCCCGTCAGCACGACGACGAGCGGCGCCTCGCGCCCCGCGACCCGCGCGAACACCTCGAGCGTGCCCTCGTCGGCGAGGTGGGCGTCGTCGAGCGCGACGAACAGGGGCACCTTGCGCGCCGCGGCGACGAGCGCGTCGGCGAGGGCCTGCGCCGGCGCGACGGCCCCCCCCGGCGCGACCACGTCGTCGGCCGTGTCCGCGAACACGAGCGCGTCCGAGGGGCGGGGCCGCGGCTCGGGCCGGGCCGC
>JANJTH010000663.1 GCA_024711205.1 Planctomycetota bacterium
GGCGGGGGACCCGGCCCGCTCCGCCGCGAACGCCTCGAGCCGCGCGGCGCGCTCCGCGTCCGGCAGCCCGTCGACCTCCGCCCGGAGGCGCGCGAGCGCCACCTCGTCCGCGGCGTGGGCCGCCGCCGCGGCCGGGTCGGCCTCGCCGTCCGCGGCCGAGAGCGAGGCGAGGACGACGCCGATCGGCCCGGCGCCGGCGCCCGCGCCGAGGCCGGCCACCCCGAGCAGCGCGGCGACCGTGGCCCAGGCGCCCACCGGCCGCGCGCGCCGCGCCGGCACGAACCGGAGCGGCGGGAGCGGGACCGTGCACGCGAGGAGCGGGGTCGCGAGCTCGGCCTGCGGCGCGCCCTCGCCCGGGGCCGCCGCGCGCGCGGCGACCTCGGTCGGACGCGCCAGGTCGGCGAGCACCGCGGCGAGGTCGGCGTAGCGCTCGTCGGCGCGCTTCGCCATCATCTTGCAGACGATCTTCGACAGGCCCTCGGGGATGCCCGGCGCGCGGACGTGCGGCGGGACGAGCGGCTCGTTGACGTGCTTGAGCAGGAGCTCGAACGTCGTCCCGGCCGCGAACGGCGGCTCGCCCACGAGCAGGTGGTAGAAGGTCGCGCCCAGCGCGTAGATGTCCGTGCGCGCGTCGACGTCGGTCGCGTCGACCTGCTCGGGCGACATGTAGTGCGGCGTCCCGACGACGACGCCCTGGTCGAACGCCTGGGTCGGGTCGCCGCTCATGCGCGCCAGCCCGAAGTCGGCGACCTTGACCGTGAGGTCGCCCGAGAGCAGGGCGTTGTCGGGCTTCACGTCGCGGTGGATGATCCCCTGCGCGTGGGCCGCCTGGAGGCCCTTCGCCATCTGCGTGACGTAGGCCGACGCGAGCGGCGGGGGGAGGCGCCCCTTCTTCTGGAGCACCCCGCGCAGGCTGCCGCCCGCGAGCAGCGGGGCGACGAGGAAGCACAGCCCCTGCTCCTGCCCGAACGCGTGGATCCCGACCACGTTCGGGTGCTCGAGCCTGGCGATCGTGCGCGCCTCGCGGGCGAACTGCTCGACCTGCTGCTTGTCGCGCGTGAGGCGCGGGGCGAGGACCTTGACCGCGACGTCGCGGTCGAGGTCGAGCTGCTTGGCGCGGTACACGACGGCCATGCCGCCCTTGCCGAGCACGGCGTCGAGGCGACAGCCGCCCAGGACGAACCCGAGGAGCGCGTCGGGCGCGCGCTCGAAGTCGGGCACGGCCAGCGCGGGGCCGCCCTCGGCGGCCGCGCCCCCGGGGGCCTCGATCCGCGTCGCGTCCGGCTCGCCGCCGGGGGCGGCGCCGGCGAGCGTACGGAGGTGCGCCCGGGTCTGGCGCGCGCTCGCGCGCGCGTCCGGCCCGCCCTGATCGCCCTGGCCGCCGCGCGGCCGCGCCGGACCCTCCCCCGCCACCTCACCCTTGTAGCGCGGCCCGACCTGGTCGGACAGGTGACCTCGGGCGGCCGACGCCCTTCGAGGGCGCTCAGCCGCCCAGGAAGAACCCGTCGGGGATGTCGACCTCGTTCTCGGTCGGGCGCGGGGCCTCGGGCTTCTTCGCCTGGCGGGCGCGGACCGCGAGCGCGTAGAGCGCGCGGAGCCGGTCGGGCAGCGGCGTCACGTCGTCGTCCTCGGGCGCGGGCGGGGGGAGCTCGAGGAGCGCCTGCTCGAAGGCCGCCTGGTCGAGGTCGTCGGCGCACTTGAGCACGGCGAGCTCGAGGAGCTTCGGGTGCCAGTCGTCGCTCCGCCCGAGGCAGCGCACGTGGAAGAAGGCGGGCGAGCGGCGCATGCCGAACACCTGCTCGCGCGCGAGCCGCGGCGCGCCCTTGTCGATCTTCCCCGCGCAGTACTTGCAGGCCGCGCGCGCCGAGGGCGCGGGCTCGAGGCGAGGGATCCCGGCCGTGTTGCGCCACGGGCTGCGCGGCGTGGGCGCGATCTGCGCCGGGACCGCCGCCGCGAACCAGGCCCGCAGGTCGGCCGGCCAGCGCTCGGAGGCCTCGACGACGACGCGGCGGCACAGCCCCGGCGCGAGCTCGGCCACGCACTTCGGGTGGAAGCGCCGCTCGGCGTCGAGCGAGAACGCGCGCACGGCGTGCGCGACCTCGGGCCCGCCCGCGCCCGGGCAGGGCTCGCCGCAGTAGACGCACGGCTTGCCGCCCGAGGGGTCCTTGTCCCAGCTCAGGTCGAGGAGCGGCGTGCGCAGGAAGCTGCGCGGCGCCGGCTCGACGTCCTTCGGCACGCGGCGGTCGAGCTCGTCGAGGACCTCCGCCGGCCAGTCGGGGTCGCGCTCCTTGACCTTCCGGCGGCAGTGGTCCGGCGCCTTCTTGCAGGCGCAGTCGACGTGGAGGAGCGCCGGCTTGCCCACGACCGGGATCGCCTCGACGCGGTGCGTGCCGCGGTCGATCGGGCCGTTGCAGGCGACGCACTGCGCGCGCGGCGCGCGCGACACGGCCACGTGCAGGTCGATGTACGGGTTCCAGCGGGTCACGCGCGGGAGTCTACTCGACCGGGCCGGCCGGGGTCCGGCTGGCGTCCCGCGGGGCCCCCTGCTCTCATCCGCCGGCCCGCGCGCCCCCCGCGCGCCGGCGCCCGGGAGGCCCCGTGTCCGAGCCCGCGTTCCAGACGATCCGCCTCGAGGTCGACCCGGACGGCGTCGCCGTGCTCACGTTCGCGCGCCCCGAGGTCCGCAACGCGCTCGACGAGGCCATGGTGGGCGAGGTGCATCGCGCGCTCGACCTGCTCGCCGCGCGCGACGACGTGCGGGCGGTCGTGCTCACGGGCGAGGGCAAGGCGTTCATGAGCGGGGCCGACGTGGCCGAGCTGCGCGAGCGCGGGCGGCTCGACGCGCTCCGGCAGATCAACACGGGCCTGTTCCGGCGCGTCGAGCAGCACCCGACGCCCACGATCGCCGCGCTGCGCGGCTGGGCCCTCGGCGGCGGCTGCGAGCTCGCGCTCGCCTGCGACCTGCGCGTCTGCGGGGCGGGCGCCAAGCTCGGCCAGCCCGAGGTCGGGCTCGGGATCATTCCGGGCGCCGGGGCCACGTACCGCCTGCCCCGGCTCGTGGGCCAAGGCAAGGCGCGCGAGCTGATCTTCACCGGGCGCGTGCTCGACGCGCAGGAGGCGCTCGCGATCGGGCTCGTGAACCGCGTCGTCCCCGACGACGACGTCGTCTTCGCCGCGCGCGCGCTCGCGCGCGAGATCGCGCAGAACGGCGCGCTCGCGGTCCGGCTCGCCAAGGCGGCGCTCAACCTGGGCCCCGAGGCCTCGACCGAGGCGCTCCAGGCCTTCGAGGCCATGGCGCAGGCCGTGCTCTTCGAGGACGAGGAGAAGCGCCGGCGCATGACGGCCTTCCTCGAGCGCCGGGCCGCCGGGCGCGCGGCCGCGCCGCCCGCGCCCGCGGGCCCCGCGGTCCGCCTGCACGGGCGCTGCGAGGCCGGCGAGCTCCTGCTCGACGTGCCGGCGCTCCGCGCGCTGCCCGAGCAGGTGCCGGACGCGGCCGCGCTCGTGCCAGGCAAGCCGGGCCGGGCCGTCCGGCTCGCGGCCGCGCTCGCCGCCGCCCGGCCGCTCCCCGACGCCGCGCACGTCGTCGTCGAGGGCCGCGACGGGCGCGTGCGCACGAGCCTCCCCCTGGCGCAGGCGGCCCGCGCCGTGCTCGTCCACGCGCTCCCCGACGGCGGACCCCTGCCCGCGGGCCAGGGCGGCCCCGTGCGCCTGCTCGTGCCCGACGCGACCGACCCCTGCCAGCACGTCAAGGACGTGGCCCGGATCGAGCTCGTGGCCGAGGCCGGCGAGCACGCCTGCGCGCACACGGCGAAGGGGTAGGGCGGGCGCGTCCCCGCGCCGCGCCCGATGGCGGCCCGGATCGACCACGAGGGTGAGCCGGGGATCGCACGCGGCCACCGGGGCCAGCCAAGGGCCCGAGGCCAGCCGAGTGGCCCCTCGCTCACGCACGCGGGCGCGTGGGGGCGGCGTGCACCACCGGCTCGTCCGACGCTCACCCGGGAGTGGCCCGCTCGAGCCGCCGAGGTCGGCGCATGCGCGACCGCATCCGCGCACGTCGAAGGGTGCTCCCTGTCCTCCCCGCGCCGCAAGCAGCGTCGTGCACCACCGCGGAGGGACCCGACCGGCGCCGCCGGCGGCCTCGCACCGCGCGTCGCGCGGTAGCCTGCGCGGACCTCGAGCCAGGAGGCCCCGTGCCCGCGCTGAACCCCGTGCTCGCGCAGCTCCCCGAGTACCCGATCGTGCGGATCGAGGCCGCCAAGGAGCGCCTGCGCGCGGCCGGGCGCGAGGTGTTCGACTTCGGGACCGGCGACCCGCTCGAACCGACGCCGGACTTCGTGCGCCGGGCCCTGCTCGAGGCGGTGCCCGCCGTGTGCCGCTACCCGACCTACCGCGGGCTGCCGGCGCTGCGCCAGGCCGCGGCCGGCTACCTGACCCGCCGCTTCGGCGTCGCGGTCGACCCCGACGCGCAGGTGCTCGGGACGCTCGGCTCGAAGGAGGCCGTGTTCTCGACCGCGCTCGCGTTCGTCGACCGCGACGGCCCGCGCCGCGTCGTCGCGTACCCGACCCCGGGCTACGCCGTCTACGAGGCCGGCGCGCGCTTCGCCGGCGCCGAGGCCCTGGGCGTCCCGCTGCGGGCCGCCCAGGGCCACCTGCTCGAGCCGTGGGCGCTCCCGCCCGCGGTGCGCGCGCGGCTCGCCCTCGTGTGGACGAACTACCCGCACAACCCGACCGGGGCGGTCGCGCCGGCCGAGTACCTGGCGCGCCTGGCCCGGTTCGCGCGCGAGGAGGACGTCGTCGTGTGCGCCGACGAGTGCTACGTCGACGTGCACGCGGGGCCGCCCCCCGGGTCGCTCCTCGAGCACGGGACGACGAACGTGCTCGCGTTCCACTCCTGCTCGAAGCGCTCGGGCATGACCGGCTACCGGAGCGGCTTCGTCGCCGGCGACCCGGCCCTGGTCGCGACGCTCGCGAAGCTCCGCCCCAACCTCGGCACGGCCGCGCAGGCCTTCGTCGAGGCCGCCGGGGCCGCGGCCTGGGGCGACGACGCGCACGCGGCCGCGCGCAACGCCGTGTTCGCGCGCAAGCGGGCCCTGTTCGACGCGTTCTTCGCGCGCGCCGGGCTCGAGCAGGCGGGCGGGCCGGGGACGTTCTTCCTGTGGTTCCGCGCGCCCGGGGGCGACGATGAGGGCTACGCGCGCGCGCTCCTCGAGCGCGTCGGCGTGGTCGTGGTCCCCGGGAGCTACTTCGGCCCGGGCGGCGAGGGCTTCTGCCGGCTCGCGCTCGTCCCGGACGAGGCGACGTGCGCCGCGGCGATCGCCGCGTGGGAGCGGGCGGGGCCGGGCTGACCCGGGCCCCCGGCTACCCGACGAGCGCCTCCAAGAGCGCGCGCGCCGTCCGGTGGCGGAGCAGCGGCGCCGCCTGCCCGCCCCACGGCGCGACGAGGTCGGTCCGCCGCGCCGCCCCGCGGGCTCGTGCCCGCGCTCGCACACGGGCCCGACGCCGAGCGCGGCCGGGCCGGCGCCCTCGCCGGCGACGCTCAGCGGCCCGGGGGGCGGGCGAGCACGGCCGGGCGGCCCGTGAGGAGCGCGTAGCTCCAGGGGTCGTCGAGCGCGGGGACGCCCGGGAGCGACGCGACCACGGGCGGGGGCGCCTCGGGGCGGCCCCGCAGCTCGCGGCCAGCGGCGTGGCCGAGCACGGCCACGAGCGCGCCGGCCCACAGGGCGAGCGCGGCCGGCCGGCCGGGGAGGAGGCGCTTGCGCCACGCCTCGGCCTCGACCGCGGCGACGACGGCCACGAGCGCGAACGGGGCGATCGTGAAGCGGTGCGGGTCGCGCGCGCTCCACACGACGACCGTCGCGAGGCAGAGCGCGAGCGCCAGCGCGAGGAGGAGCCCGGCGCCCGCGCGGCGCGCCGGACCGCGCAGGCCGAGGAGCGCCACGGGCAGGAGCACGAACCCGTTCTTGGGCAGGAGCACGTGCGCGAGCTGGTCGAGGAGGTTGCCGAGCACCGCGGCCGCGACGCCGCCAGGGTTCGGCGCGCTCGCGTCGCCCGCGACGCCCATCGCCGCGACCCCGTCGCGCAGCCCGAGCAGCTCGACCTGCGGCGCGATGACGCCGGTCGCGAGCACGCCCGCGACGTTCACGGCGAGCGCCGCGACGAGGCAGGCCGCGAGCGCGCGCCCCGCGCGGTCCGGGCCCGGGCCCGCGGGCTCGCGCCGCCAGGCGAGCGCGAGCGCGCCCAGGACGACCGGGACGAGCGCCCAGGCCTCCGGGCGCGCGAAGCGGGCCAGGCCCGCCAGCAGCCCGAGCCCGACCCCCAGCGCGAGCGGCGAGGGCCTGGCCACCGCCCCGGCGTCGGAGCCCAGGCCCCCCGGCGCCAGTGCGAGCGCGAGCCGCGCCGTCGCGAGCGCGAGCACGAGCCCGAGCGGCTCGGCCCACAGGTGCACCGACGCGCGCACGCCCGACGGCGCCCACGCGACCGCGAGCCCGCCCAGGAGCCCGCACCAGAGCGCGCTCCGCGCGCCCAGCCCGCGAAGGCGCGCGAGCGCGAGCGCGAGCTCGCCCGCGAGCGCCGCCGCGAGCGCCGCGAGGACGACGCCCAGGAGCTGCAGCCGCGGGTCGGGCCAGCCCGCGGCGCCCAGGCCCCAGGTGACGGGCAGCGCGAGGAGCAGCGGGTAGAGCGGCGCCCGGTCCCCGAACGCCGGCGCCGGGAGCGCGGTCAGCGCCCCCTCCGGCGCCGGGCGCGCCGGCGCGTCGTCGTCCGGCGTCGGGCGCGCCCCCGGGTCGCCCTCCGTCGCCGAGCGCCC
>JANJTH010000678.1 GCA_024711205.1 Planctomycetota bacterium
CGAGCCCGAGCAGCGCGGCGAGCGGCGCGAGGGCGACCGCCGGCGCGGCCCACCAGGGCGCCCCGACCGCCGCGGCCCACCCCGCGGCGGGTCCGGGCGCCGCGAGCGCGAGCCCCGCGAGCCCGAGGCCCGCCCAGGCGAGCGGCGCCAGGGCGACCTGGAGCTTGAGCCCGGGCGGCGTGTGCGCATCGGTCACGGCCTTCCCCGGGTGGCGGCGCAGGGTCGCCACCTTGAACCGCCCGATCTTCGCCTTCTTGCGCGCGTAGCCGGCCGCGGTCGCGACGTGCAGGTGCGCCGTGCGCGCCGCGGGGACGAACACGAGCCGCGCGCCGGTGGCCGCGACCCGGAACGAGAGCTCCTGGTCCTCGGTCGACGGCAGCCGGTAGCGCTCGTCGAACCCGCCGACCGCCACGAGCAGCGCCTTGCGGTAGGCGCACGCGTAGGTGTCGACGAAGTCGATCGACGCGCGGCGCGCCATGCGCGCGTAGCGCTCCTCGTACTCCTGCTGGACGAACCGGGCCACGAGCGCGCGCTGCTCCGTGACGTACGCGCCCTTCGTCCCGCCCACGGCCGGGTCCGCGAGCGGGCGGAGCAGCGCGGCCACGAACCCCGGGCGCGCCGCGCAGTCGGCGTCGGTGAACACGACGATGTCGGCCCGGGCGGCCGCGGTGCCCAGGTTCCGCGCGCGGGCCGGGCCGTCGCCGTCGGCGCGCAGGACGCGCGCGCCGGCCGCCGCCGCGCGCGCCCCCGTGTCGTCGGTCGAGCCGTCGTCGACGACGAGCACCTCGACGGGGCGCCCCGCGTCATCGCGCTCGCCCGCGACGGCCGCGACCGCGCGCGCGATCGTCGCGGCGGCGTCGCGGGCCGGGATCACGACGCTCGCCGCGAGGGCGCCGGGGCGTTCGGCCCCGGGCGGGGGCGCCGACCCCGACGTCGCCGGCCCCTCGGGCGGGCCGCCGGCGCGCGCCACCGCCTCCGCCCTGGCGTCGGTCAGGCCGCGCCTTCGTCGACGGCGGTCGCGCCCCCGTCGCGGTCGAGCAGGTAGCGCGCGAAGGTCGCGAGCGACTTGACGGTCCGCCGCGCCTCGTAGGGGTCGGTCGCGACCTGACGGGCCTTGCGCGCGACGTAGCCGGGCCGGAGGTAGAACTCGCGGCGCGCGCGGTCGCAGAAGCGGCGCAGCTCCTCGGACGGCAGGTCGGGGCGCTCGACGACGCTCCGGTGCAGCCCCTCGGGCGTGAGCCAGCGGTCCCAGTCGCGCGTCTCGAGCAGCTTCGCCTGGTCCGCCCACTCGTAGGCCTTCGTGCCCGGGTAGACCATGAGCGGGAAGAACTGCGCCGTGTCGGGCTCGAGCCGCTTCGCGAACGCGAGCGTCCGCTCGAGGCTGTCGCGCGTCTCGCCCTTGTTCCCGACCATGAAGCAGCCGTGCACGAGCACGTCCGCCCGCTTCGCCGCGGCGAAGAAGCGCTCGATCTGCCCCGCGTCGATCCGCTTCTCGACGTTGTCGAGGATCTCCTGGTCCGCGCTCTCGACGCCCACGCAGAGGAGCCGGAGCCCCGCCTGGCGCATGACCCGGAGCGTCTCGTAGTCGACGTCGCAGCGCGCGTTCGCCGTCCAGCGCAGCTTGACCTTCCGGCGGATCATCTCCTCGGCGAGCCGCCGGCAGCGCTTCTTGTCGACCGTGAGCGTGTCGTCCTCGATGAACACCTCGCGCACGCCCGGGAACTCGCGCTCGATGTACTTGAACTCGTCGACGACGGCCTCGACCGGGCGCCGGCGGTAGTTGTGCCCGGTCAGCGTCTGCGGGAACAGGCAATACGTGCACGTGTAGGGGCAGCCGCGCCCGGTCACGATCGTGACGACCGGGTGGCGCGTGATCGCGTAGAAGTAGCGCGTCCAGTGCCCGAACAGGTGGCGCTTGTAGACGCGCGCGGCGTGGGGCAGCCCCGAGATGTCGGCCTGGTAGGGCCGGTCCGGGTTCGTGACGAGCGTCCCGTCGGGGTCGCGCCAGGTGAGCCCGCGGATCCCCTCGGGCCGGCGGGCGCCGCCCTCGAGCGCGCGCGCGAGCTCGAGGAGCGTCCAGTCGTACTCCTGGCGCGTGACGGCGTGGACGCGCGGGGCCTGCTCGAGCGTCTCGCGCGGGGCGGCCGAGGTGTGCGTGCCGACCAGGACCGTGTAGGCGCCCGTGGCCTCGGCGAGCGCCTCGGCCGCGCGGATGTCGTTCGTGATCGACGGCGTCGAGGTCGAGACCACGACGAGGTCGGGCTGGAAGTCGCGCCCGCGGGCGACCGCCTCCTCGAAGGTGATGTCCTCGCCCGGCCCGTCGACGAGCAGGACCTCGAACCCCTCGGTCTCGAGCAGGCCGGCCGCGTAGGCGAGCCAGATCGGGTAGTAGAGGGTCCGGCTCTTCGTGACCGCGGGCGACCGCTGGTGCGAGCTGTAGTTGCGGTGGAACGGGGCGTTCAGGCAGTAGACGCGCAAGCGGCCCTCCCGGAGGGGGGGACCCGCGGCGTGGCTGGACGCGCGCGGGGCCAACCTCGTCGTAGGCGCTCGGCGAGCAACTCGCAAGCCTCGATCGCGTCGCTTCGGACGAAAACTACGGAGAAGGGGGGATTCGAACCCCCGGAAGGCTTGCGCCCTCACTGGTTTTCGAAACCAGCCCGTTCGACCGCTCCGGCACCTCTCCCAAGGAGGCGGCATGCTATCCGCACCGCCGAGCCGAGGCAACGGACGGGGGCCCGCTCGAGGCGAGGGCGGGCCGGACCGGGCTACGATCGCGCCATGGACCCGGTCCTGATCACCGGCGCGGCCGGGTTCCTCGGGAGCAACCTGGCCGCGCACCTCGCGCGGCGCGGGCGCGCGACCTGGCTCGTCGCGCGCGCGGCGCCGGCGGAGGGCCCGATCGAGGGCGCGGCCGCCGAGCGGGTGCTCGTCGGCCCCGCGGGCCCCGTCGTGCTCGGGCTCGGCCCGGAGCTCGCCCGGTGCGACGCGGTCGTGCATCTCGCCTCGGCCACGAACCCGCGCCGGGGCGGGCTCGACGACGAGCTCCGCCAGCTCGGGGAGCTCGGGCAGGTCCTCGCGGCGGCGGCATCCTGCGGGCGCCCGCCGCGCGTCGTGTGGTGCTCGAGCGGCGGCACGGTCTACGGGGAGGGCGACCGCCCGCACGGCGAGGACGACCCGCCGCGCCCCGCCAGCGCGCACGCCTGGGGCAAGGTCGCGGGCGAGGCGCTGATCGCCGCGGAGCGGGCCCGGACGGGGCTGCCCGCGTCCGTGCTCCGCTGCGCGAACGTCTACGGGCCGCGGCAGGTCGTGCGCCGCCAGGGCCTCGTCATGGCGCTGCTCGAGGACCTGCGCGCGGGCCGTACGACCGAGCTGTGGGGGGACGGCGAGGAGGTCCGCGACTACGTGTTCGTCGACGACGTCTGCGACCTCGTCGAGCGCGTCCTCGGGCTCGAGCCGGAGGACCGGCGCGCCGACCTGCTCAACGTCGGCAGCGGCGCGGGCGCGTCGGTGCGCGAGGTCGTGGCCGCGGTGACGGCCGTGACCGGGCGGGCGCCCCGGCTCCGCTGGGCGCCCGCCCCGCCCGGCCTGATCCGGCGCAACGTGCTCGCGGTCGAGCGCGCGGCCGCGCTCGGCTGGCGCGCGACGACGCCGCTGCGCGAGGGGATCGCCCGGACCTGGGCCTGGCTGGAGGGTCGGTGCGCGTCGCCCACGTGATGTTCGAGCCGGCGCGCTCGGGGATCTCGGGCTACGTGCGGGACGTCGTCGCGGCGACGCCGGGGCTCGCGCACGCGGTCGCGCTGCCCCGGCACCTCGCGGGCGCGCGGCCCGCGCTCGAGGCGGCGGGCGCGCGCGTGGCGCCCGTGGCCCTGCGCGGCCGGCTCGACCTGCGCGCGGTAGGGCCGCTCGCCGCGTGGCTCCGCGCCGAGGCGCCCGAGGCCGTGCACGTGCACGCGCTCGAGGCCGGGCTCGTAGGGCTCCTCGCCGCGCGCGCGGCCGGCCTGCGCGCGGTCGTGTTCACGCCCCAGACCGACGCGGGGGCCCGGCCCGCGCTCGCGGCGGCCTGGTGGCGGGCGCTCCGGGCCACGGCCCCGCCCGGGCTCGTCCTCACCGCCGTGAACGCCGGGCAGGCGGCGCGCCTGGGCGCGCGCCTGCCCGCCGCCTCGGTGCGCCCGGTGCCGAACTGGGTCGAGGCCCCGCCCGACGAGGCGCCCGAGGTCCGGACCGCGCGGCGCGCCGAGGCGCGCGCCCGGCTCGGCTGGCCGCCGGAGGCGTTCGTCGCCGCGTGCGTGGCCCGCCTCGCGGCGCAGAAGGACCCGCTCACGTTCGTCCGGGCGGCCGCGCGCGCGCCCGGGGTCGCCTGCGTGCTCGTGGGCGACGGCCCGCTGCGCGCCGAGGTCGCGCGGGCCGCGCGGGCCGCGCCGAACCTCCGCCTCCAGGGCGCGACCGACGGGATCGACGACGTCCTCGCGGGCGCCGACGCGCTCTGCCTGACCTCGCGCTGGGAGGGCATGTCGCTCACCCTGCTGGCGGCCATGGCCCGGGGGCTGCCGGTCGTCGTCACGCGGATCGACGGGAACACGGACCTCGTGACGCAGGGCGAGACCGGGCTCCTGTTCGAGCCGGGCGACGCGGACGCGCTCGGGCTGCACCTGGGCGCGCTGGCCGCGCGCCCGTCGCTCGCGGCCAGCATCGGGGCCGCGGCGCGCCGCCGAGTGCTCGCCGGGCTGGGCCCGGGCGACGCCCGCGGGCGCCTGGAGCGAGCCTACGCGGCCGCCGCGGGCGCCTGAGGCGCGCGGGTCGGCCTCAGCGCTCGCGCCAGACCTCGCGGCGGACGACGTCGACGTAGCCGAGGATCAACCGGACGACCGTGCGCGAGACCGGGACGGGCGCGTAGTCGGGGGCGAGCGGGGCGTTCCGCCGACCGCGCGCCCAGTCCCCGCGGACGAGCCGGACGGCCTGCAGCACCCGCTCCTCGCGCAGCCCCGCGAGCACGACCGCCCCCACGTCCACGCCCTCGGGGCGCTCGTGCGCCTCGCGCAGCGCGACGGCCGGCAGGTCGAGGAGCGAGGCCTCCTCGGTGAGCGTGCCGCTGTCGGACAGGACGCAGTAGGCCCCCCGCTGGAGCGCCACGTAGTCGAAGTAGCCGAACGGGGGGAGGAACCGCACCGCCGCGCCGCCGCCTGCGTCGTCGCCAGGGGCGAGCCCGAGCGCCTCGAGCCGCCTGCGCGTCCGCGGGTGCGTCGAGACGACGACCGGGCGGGCGAAGCTGCGCGCGAGCGCGTCGAGCGTGGCGAGGAGGGCCCGCAGCGACGGCTCGGGGTCGACGTTCTCCTCGCGGTGCGCGCTCACGAGCAGGTAGCCATCGACCTCGAGGCCGAGCCGCGCGACGACCGTCGAGGCCTCGATCCGGTCCCGGTAGTGCTCGAGGACCTCGCCCATGCAGGAGCCCGTCTTGAACGTGCGCGCCGGCGGGAGGCCCTCGGCCACGAGCAGCCGCCGCGCGTGCTCGGTGAGCGTCATGTTCACGTCGCTCACGTGGTCGAGGATCCGCCGGTTGATCTCCTCCGGCACGCGCTCGTCGAAGCAGCGGTTGCCCGCCTCCATGTGGAACACGGGGACCTTGCGCCGCTTGGCCGCGATCGCCGCGAGGGCGCTGTTCGTGTCGCCGTAGACGAGCAGCGCGTCCGGCCGCTCGTCGGCGATCACCCGGTCGGCCCGCGCGATCACGAGCCCGATCGACTCGGCCGGGGTCGCGCCGACCGCGGCCAGGTAGTGACGGGGCCGCGGCAGCTCGAGCTCCTCGAAGAACACGTCGCTCAGCCCGTGGTCGTAGTTCTGCCCGGTGTGCACGAGGACGTGCTCGGTCTCGCGCTCGAGCGCGGCGACCACGCGGCTGAGCTTGATCAACTCGGGCCGGGTGCCGACGACCGTCATGACCTTGAGCCTGCGCGGCCCCGCGCCCGCGCCCGCCGCCGAGCCGGTCACGCCTCGACCTCCGCGGCCGACGCGTGCGCCGCCGTGGCCGCCACCTCCTCGACGAGCGCGGCGATCGTGGGCGGGCCGGGGTAGCCTGCGAGCGTCCACAAGCGCGCGCTCAGGGCCGGGTCGTCCGTCGCGAGCGTCCGGTCGACCGGGGCCGGGGACGGGCGCGGGAGGACCTTCAGGTCGTGGCGGCCGAGCGCGCGCGCGAAGAGCGTCAGCAGCTCGTGCTTGGTCACGGCGTCCGCCGGGAGCCAGTGCGCGCGCGCGGGGAGCGCCGGGCCGCGCTCGACCAGGCCGCGGCAGAGCCGCGCGAAGGCCCGGGTCGTGACGCCGTTCCAGCGGTGATCGACCCAGCCCTCGAGCGTCGCGCCAGGCGGCTGGCGCCGGAGCCACTCGAGCAGCGACCGGTGGCCGCGTCGCTCGGGGCCGACGATCGAGCAGCGCAGGTTGTGGACGCCCGGCGCCGCCACCTCGCCCAGGCTCTTCGTCTTGCCGTAGACGTCGAGCGCGTCGTGCGGGGCGCCCTCGGCGTAGCCGCCGCGCGCGCCGCCGTAGACGCAGTCGGTCGCGATCTGCACGACGCGCGCGCCGGCCTCGCCGGCCGCGCGCGCGAGGAGCGCGGGGAAGAGCGCGTTGACGCGCACGGCCCGCTCGACATCCTCGCGCCGGTCGTCGCGGAGGCGCTGCTTGATCATGCCCGCGGCGTTGAACGCCCAGCCGGCCCCGGCGAGCAGCGTCGTGAGGCCCGCCGCGACCTCCGGCTCCGCTCCTGCCGCATCGAGCGCTGCCCACTCGACGTCGGGCCGCCAGGCCCTGGCCGGGGCCAGGTCCGCCGCGGTCCGGACGGTCGCCCGGACCCGGACCCCGGGCGCGTCCGCCAGCGCGTCCACGAGCGCGTGCCCGAGCATGCCGAGGCCGCCCAGGACGACGGCCACCGCGGGCGGGTCCTCGCCCGCGCCCGCGGCGGTCACCGGAGGAGCTCCTCGGGGTCGTCCCGCGGCCGCATGAGGTCGTTGCGCTCGAGCATGGCCCGCAGGTCCTCGCGCGCGAGGACCGAGTCCGCGGAGCTGTAGGGGCCGCCGAGCCGCTCGGCGCCCGGGCGAGCCACCGCGACCTCCGGGAGCACGGAGGCGACGGCGTAGTGCTCGCCGACGGCGCTGGTCCGGGAGGCCTCCTCCTCGCTGATCAGCTCCTCGTGGATCTTCTCGCCCGGGCGGACCTCCGTGAGCTCCACGCGGACCCCCCGCTCCGCGGCGAGCACCTCCGCGAGGTCGAGGATCCGGGCCGACGGCAGGCGGGGCACGAACGTCTCGCCCGGATGCGCATCGGCGAGGGCGGCGAACACCGTGTCGACCGCCCGGTCGAGGGTGAGGAAGAAGCGCGTCATCCGCGCGTCCGTGACCGTCACGGGGCCGCCGTGGGCGATCTGATGGTGGAACAGCGGGATCACGCTGGCGCGGCTGGCGAGCACGTTGCCGTAGCGCACGCACACGAAGCGCGTGCCCGGACACAGGAGGTTCGCGTGCTGGAGGAGGCGCTCCTGGAGCGCCTTCGTCATGCCCATGACGTTCACCGGCTTGCAGGCCTTGTCCGTGCTGATCCCGATGACCGCCTGCACCGGGAGGCGCCGCTCGAAGATCGCCTGCACGATGTGCTGCGGCCCCTCGACGTTCGTCCGCGCGGCCTCCCAGGGGTGGTACTCGCAGCTCGGGACCTGCTTGAGCGCCGCCGCGTTGAAGACGAGGTCGACGTCGCGCAGCCCGCGCGCGACCGCGGAGGGGTCGCGGACGTCGCCCACGAAGAACTGGAGCGGCCCCTCCTTGCCGGCGATCGCCCTGTAGGCGAGGCCCTCACGGAACTCGTCCTTGCTCTCGCTGAAGGCGATCCGCATCGCGTGCTGCTTCCCCTCGTCGCGTGACATGACGCGCACGAAGGCGGGCTGCCCCCACTCCCCGCGGACGATCCGCCGCACGAGGATCTTGCCCAGGCTCCCGGTGCCTCCCGTGACGAGCACGCCCTTGTCGCTCAGGAGACCCACGCGCCGCACCTCGCCCCTTGGGGCGCGCCCGGCGCCGCGGCGCGAGTGCGCGGCGGAGCCGGGCCGCGCCCTCATGATAGAAGGCAGGCGTGCCGGCACAAGGAGCACCCCCCGACGCACCCGCGCGAGGCGCGCGCCGCCTCCGGCGCGCGTTCGGGCTCGTCTCGTGCACCTTGCCGCCGTCCAGCTCGGGGCAGGCCGTGGCCCTCGGTCGGCTCCTCCGCGGGCTGCCCGCGGAGGACTATTGCCTGCTCTCCGCAGACGACGAGGCCTGCGCGGCCGCGGCGGGCGGCAGCCCGGCCTCGGTCGGGGGGCTCGCCGGCCCCGTCGAGCCGCTCCGGCGGCCCGCGCAGGGACGGCGCTGGACACGGCTCGCGCGGGCGCCGGCCGCGCTCCTCACGCGCGCGCGGGAGATCGCGCGCGCCGCGCGCCGGCGCGGCTGCGGGGCGCTCGTCGCGTGCAGCGGGGACCTCCTCGACCTGCCGGCCGCCTACCTCGCCAGCCGGCGCCTCGGGGTCCCGTTCGTCGCCTACCTGTTCGACGACTACACGCATCAGTGGACGACGCCCGCCCGGCGCGCCTTCGCGGCCTGGTGCGAGCGCTGGATGCTCCCGCGCGCCGCCGCGGTGATCGTCCCGAACGAGCTCCTCGCGGACGCCTATCGAGCCCGGCACGGTGTGACGCCGCTGCTCGTCCGCAACCCGACCGAGCCGCAGGCAGGCGCGCGCGTGGCGCCGACGACGTGGCCCCGGGACGGCGACGTCGCCCGGATCGTCTACACCGGGTCGATTTACCACGCGCACGGCGACGCGTTCCGCCGGCTCGCGGCGGCCTGCGCGCGCCTCGACCGCCCTCGCTGCGCGCTCCACGTCTATGGCCCCCAGGGCGCGCGCGAGCTCGCCGCGCTCGGGGTCTCGGGTCCCGTCGTGGCCCACGGGCGCGTCGGCCCGGCAGAGGCCGCCGCGCGCCAGCGCGACGCCGACGCGCTGTTCCTGCCGCTTGCCTTCTCCTCGCCGATCCCCGAGGTCGTCCGCACGTCCGCCCCGGGGAAGCTGGGCGAGTACCTCCAGGCGGGCGCGCCCCTGCTCGCCCACGTCCCCGGAGACTCCTTCGTCGCCGCGTTCCTGCGCGCCCGCGGGGCCGGGCTCGTGGCGGCCGAGCCCGACGTGGGGCGACTCGCGCGGGCCCTCGCCGAGCTGGCCGACCCCGCGGTACGCGCCGCGCTCGCCGTGGGGGCCGCGGCCGCGGCCCGCGAGTTCGAGCTGGAGACCGCGCGCGCCGCCTTCCTCGACGCGCTCGAGCTCGCCATCGCCCCCGCGCCCCGCCGGGGGCAGGCATGAGCCCGCGGCGGCCGATGCTGCGCCCGCCCCGGGTCCTGTTCGTCGCCCTCGGCGCGAGCGTCCACACGGCGCGCTGGCTCCGCCAGCTCGAGGGGCTCGGCTGGGACCTGCACCTCGTGCCGAGCGACGGCATGGAGGGGCACGCCGACCTGCGGGAGGTCACGATCCACGCGCTCCTCCGCAAGCCCCCGCACGGCGAGCGCGCGGCGCACGTCGGGCTCCGCTCACCGCTCGCGCTCGGGCACCACCCGAGCGTCTCGCAGCGCGGCCTGTGGTTCCCGGTGCCTGGGCTGGGTGGGCGCCTCGAGCGCTCCCTCGGTCGGCAGGTCGCCTACCGCCCGCGGCTCCTGGCCCGGGTGATCTCGCGGGTGCGGCCCGACCTCGTGCACACGCTCGAGCTCAACCAGTCCGGCGCGCTGACGCTCGCCGCGCGCGGTCTCGTGCGCGGCCCCTTCCCTCACTGGGTCGTGACGAACTGGGGGAGCGACCTGAGCCTGCTCGGGCGCCTGCCGGAGGAGGCCCTGGCCCTGCGCGCGCTCCTCGCCGCCTGCCAGGAGTATGCGTGCGAGTGCGAGCGCGATGTGCGGCTCGCCCGCGAGTTCGGGTTCCAGGGGCCGGTGTGGCCGGTGGTCCCCAACTCGGGCGGCTTCGACCTCGCCGCGGCCACGCGCCTGCGAAGCGGCCCTCCCTCGAGGCGGCGGGTGATCGCGCTCAAGGGCTACCAGAACTGGGCGGGGCGGGCGCTGGTCGCGCTCCGCGCCCTCGCGACGTGCGGGGTCGACCTCCGCGGCTGGACGCTCGCGCTCCACTCGGCCTCGCCGGACGTCGTGCTCGCCGCGCGCCTCCTCGCGCTCGACGCGGGGCTCCGCCTCGAGGTCCTGCCGCCGAGCGGGCACGAGGCGGTCCTCGCGCTCCATGGCCGCGCGCGCGTCTCGATCGGCCTCAGCATCGGCGACGGGATCAGCACCTCGGCGCTCGAGGCCATGGTCATGGGCTCCTTCCCCGTCCAGTCCGACTCGAGCGCCGCCGGCGAGTGGTTCTCGGACGGGTCGGGGGGGCTGCTCGTCCCGGCCGAGGACCCCCAGGCCGTCGCGGCGGCACTCCGCCGCGCCCTCACCGATGACGCGCTCGTGGATGCCGCCGCGGCGCGGAACGCCGCCGTCTCGGCCGCGCGGCTCGACGCGCGGGTCATCCGCGCGACGGTGCAGGCCGCCTACGAGCGCGCGCTCGAACGTGCGTCCGGGCGGGGGCGGCCCGCATGACCGGCTCCCGGGGCGACCGGCGCCCCCTCGTCACGATCATCACCCCGGCCTACAACCGCGCCGAGCTCGTGCGCGCCACGATCGAGAGCGTGCTCGCGCAGGACTACCCGCGCGTCGAGCACCTCGTGCTCGACGACGGCTCGACCGACCACACGCGCGAGGTCCTCGCCGCCTACGGGCCCCGGATCCGGACCGCGGCGCACGCGAACATGGGCGAGTCGAGGACGGTGAACCGCGGGCTCGAGCTGGCGAGCGGCGACATCGTGGGCGTCCTCAGCTCGGACGACCTCCTCGAGCCCACGGCGGTGTCCGAGGCGGTCGCGCTGCTCGAGCGCCGGCCCGAGCTCGTGGGGACCTATGCGGACTGGTGGACGATCGACGCCGACGGCCAGACCACGGGCGTCGTCGCCGCGCCGGACTGGGACCTGGGGCGCATGGTCGCGGGGTGGATGTGCTTCCCCGGCGTCGGCGCGTTCGCCCGGCGCGAGGTCCTCACCCGTGCGGGCGGCCGCGACCCCTCCTTCCGCTTCATGGCGGACTTCGAGCTCTGGCTGCGCGTCGGGCTCGTGGGCCCGCTCGGCCGGATCGCTCGCCCGCTCGCGCGCCTGCGCGTCCACGCGGGCTCGATGACCGTGGCGGAGACGGGCCTGGCCCGGGCGAGCGAGTTCGCCAGGCTCGCCGACCACTTCTTCTCCAGGGCGGACCTCCCGCCGGAGATCCGGTCCCTCGAGGCGCAGGCCCGCTCGAGCGCCTTCCTCCAGGCGGCCACCGCCTGCGGCTTCTCGCGCGGCGCCTGGCTGGCCCGGACCCGCTTCAACTGGTTGGCGCTGTCGACCTACCCACGGGACGACGTCTGGCCGCTCGTGTGGCGCGCCGCCCTGCTCCTCCGCTCCGCCGCGGGTCCCTGGGCCGGGCCCATCGACGACCGGCTCCGGCGGGCGCGCGACACCTTGTGCGCGCGCTCGCCGCGCCTTCAGCGCCTCTCCATGCGGCTCCGGGCGCGGGGGCGCTGAGTCGAGGGAGGGGCACCGGCGCCGGAGGCGCCGCTCGCTCCGGGGCGGCCCCCGAGCGATCCACCGTGGGTCGCCCGGGTCAAGGGCCCTCGCCCTGCGCCGTCCACAGGGCGCGGAAGCGGCCGCTCGCGGCGAGGAGCGCGGCCGGCGAACCCTGCTCGACGACCCGCCCCCCCTCGAGCACGACCACGTGCTCGGCGCGGCGGATCGTCGTGAGGCGATGCGCGATCACGAGCGCCGTGCGGCCGCGTAGGGCCTCGTCGATCGCCTCCTGGACGAGGCGCTCCGTCTCCGCGTCGAGGGCGCTCGTCGCCTCGTCCAGCACGAGGAGCTCGCTGCGGCGCAGGAGCGCGCGGGCGAGGGCGACGCGCTGCCGCTCGCCGCCCGAGAGCCGGACCCCCCGGTCTCCGACGACGGTGTCGAGCCCGAGCGGCAGGGCCGCGACGACGCCGTCGAGGCGCGCGCGGCGGAGCGCGTCCGCCACCGCCTCCGGCGACGGAGGCGCCTCGAGCCCGTAGGCGAGGTTGTGGCCCAAGGTGTCGTGGAGGAGGAGCGCGTCCTGGGGGACGAACGCGATGTGGCGCAGGAGGGAGGCGCGGGTCAACCCGCGTACGTCCTCCCCGTCCCACAGGATCGCCCCGGGCGGGGCGTCGTAGAGCCGGCAGAGGAGCGCGGCGAGGGTCGACTTCCCCGCGCCGGTCTGGCCGACGATCGCGGTCGTCCGCCCGCGCTCGATCGAGAACGTGACGCCGTCGAGCGCCGGCGCGGTGGCGCCGGGGTAGGTGAAGGTGAGGTCGCGCACCTCGATGCGCTCGCGGAGGGGCGGGGCCGCCTGCGTCCCGTCGGGGACGTAGTCCTTCTCCGCGTCCGAGAGCAGGTCGAGCACCTCGCCGAGCGGCCCCTGCCCCTGCGCGAGCGGCCCGCGAAAGCGGTTCACCTCGGCGAAGAGCGAGAAGGAGCGCCGCACGATGTAGAAGTAGACGAGGGCCTCCGCGAGGAGGTCGCCGCCGCGTGGGCGGTCGAGCGCCCAGAGCGCGCCGAGCAGGAGCACCGCGGCGCCGGTCGAGAGCGCCTCCTGGGCGCAAGGGATCGCGGCGCGGCGGACGGCCTGCCGCCGCTCCACCCGCGCGAGCGCGTCCGCCCGCGTCGCGAATGCCGTCGCCTCAGCGTCCTCCCGGACGCTCGTCTGCACGAGCGGGAGCCCGACGAGCAGGTCGTGCGAGGCCTCGGCGGCCTCGCGCGAGGCGCTGGCGGACTCGTGGGAGCCGGCCTGGATCGCCCGCACGATCCGGGACACGAGCGCGTAGAGCGCCGCGAGGCAGAGCGCGGCGACGAGCGTCAGCCGCCAGGAGAGCCACAGCATGAGGCCGAGGTACGCGCCGGCGAACAGCGCGTGCGTGACCGCCGCGTGGAACAGGCCGATGGAGCCGACCACGTGCTCCACGCGCCCGTTGACGACGAGGTGCAGCGCGCCGATCCGACGCCGGTCGTGGAACGCCTTCCCGAACAGGAGCAGCCGGCGCATGAGCGTCGCCCGCAGCGCCGCGGCCAGGCGCTGCTGCCGGGCGACGAAGACGGCCTCGCCCGCGAACGCGAGCCCGAGCTTGAGGAGCACCGCGGTCAGGACCAGACCGCACAGCGCGGCCAGCGCGGCCGCCTCCCCGTCGTCGGCCGGCCCCAGCGCGCGCAGGGCCGGGCCCAGCGCGGGGACGGTCTCCAGGCGCGCGAGGTCCCCGGTGAACGCGAGGCGGAGCGCCTCCAGCGCGAGGGCGAGGGTGAGCCCCTCGCCCAGGGCGCCGGCCAGCGAGAGCGCCGCGGGCAGGAGGAGCCAGGTCCAGCCGACGCCGATCCGGGCGAAGAGCGCGCGCCAGGCGTCCAGGTCGTGGCCGGACCGCGGCGCGGAGGGCTCGGTCATGGCAGGGAGGGAGCGGCCGCGTGCCCGGCCCACGCGAGCACCGCCTCGGCGGCCCCGCGCTCCATGGCGCGGCGGCCGGCGTCGCTGCACGAGCCCATGTGGCAGGTGAGCAGCACGTCGTCGCGGGCGGCGAGCGGGCCCGCGTAGGGCTCGTCCGCGAACACGTCGAGCGCGGCGCCGCCGAGGCGGCCGGCCTCGAGCGCGGCGAGGAGCGCGGCGTCGTCCACGACCTCGCCGCGGGCGGTGTTCACGAGCAGCGCGCCGGGGCGCATGCGGTCGATGGCGCGCGCGTCGAGCAGGCCGCGCGTGCCCGGCTCGAGCGGGACGTGGAGCGACACGACGTCGGCCTCGGCGAGCAGGCGCTCGAGGGGGACCAGCGCGACGCCGAGCGCCGGGGCGAGGCGCGCGATCGACGGGTCGGGGTCCGCGGCCAGGAGCCGGCAGCCGAAGGGAGCCAGCAGGCGCGCGACGCGGGACCCGATCCGGCCGAGGCCCACGAGGCCGACCGTCCGCTCGCGGAGGAGCCAGCCGATCCGCCGCGTCCAGCCGCCGGCGCGCGCCTCGCGGTCGGCGCGCGCGACGTGGCGCGCGAGGGCGAGGATCAGGCCGACGGTCAGCTCGGCCACCGAGTCCGCCGGCGCGTCGGGCGTCGTCGCGACCTCGACCCCGCGCGCGCGGCAGGCCTCGAGGTCGACGCTGTCGAGCCCGACCCCCGTGCGCGCGATCAGGCGCAGCGCGGGCGCGGCGCCGAGCGTCGCCGCGTCGTAGGGCTCCGTCCCCGCGACCACGGCGGCGCAGCCGGGGAGCAGCGCGCGGAGCTCGCTCGCCCGGAGCTTGCGACCGTGCGGGTTGCGGACGAGCTCGAGCCCCGCCGCGGCGAGCGCCTCGAGCGGCCCCGGGTCCACCTCGCCGAACGGGTGGCTCGCGATGAGCACCCGGAGCGGGGCGCCCGAGGCCCCCGCGCGGGCCGAAGGCTGCCCCACGGGGACCGGGGTCGCGTCCCCGGGCCGGGGACCGCCCGCCTGGGCGGCGCCCGTCCGCGGCGCCGCCGGCGTCGGCCCGGGGGCGTCCGCGGGCGCGGCGCCGCAGCGGACCCCTCGCGGCGCGCGGGCCGACGACGGCCCGACCGGCGTCGACTCCCGCGGCGCGGCGGTCACGCGGTCGCTTGGATCTTGATCCGCAGCCGGCGCGCGCGCCGCTCGTCGGCGTCGGTCACGGTGAACGCGTAGCCGTTGAAGGTCAGCTTGTCGCCCTTGACCGGGATCTTGCCCAGGCGCATGGCGACGAAGCCGCCCACCGTCTCGACGTCGGAGTCCTCGGGCAGGCGCGTGCCGGCCTCCTCGTTGAGCTCCTCGATCGCGAGCTTCCCGTCCACGTCGAGCTCCGACTCGGTGAGCCGGCGGAGCGGCTCCTCGGTCTGGTCGGTCGTGTCGTGCTCGTCGTCGATCTCGCCGATCAGCTCCTCGACGAGGTCCTCGATCGTGACGAGCCCGGCCGTCCCGCCGTACTCGTCCGCGACGATCGCGAGGTGCATCTTCTTCGTGCGCAGCTCGCGGAGCAGGTCCGCAACGCGCTTCGTCTCGGGCACGAAGATCGGCGGCCGGATGTGCGCGCGCCAGTCGGCGTCGGGCTTGCCCACGGCCCGCAGGAGGTCCTTCACCATGAGGACGCCCGTCACGCGGTCGACGTGGCCGTCCACGACCGGGATGCGCGAGAAGGAGTGCTCGAGCGCCTTGGCGACCACCGCCTCGAGCGACTCCGTCTGGTCGACCGTGACCATCTCGATCCGCGGCGTCATGACCTCGGCCACGGCGGCGTCGCGGAACTCGATCAGGTTCTCGATCACGTCCTTCGCGGTCTCGTCGAAGAAGCCCTCGCTCTGGCCGGCCAGCGCCGCCGAGAGCAGCTCGTCCTTGATCTCCGCGGCCTCGTCCTCCTCGGCCACGTTCGCGACCCGGAGCGCGACCGTGTGGAGCCCCCCGAACAGCCAGGCGAGGGGGAGCGACGCGACCTGCACCGCGCGCACGAGCCGGAACCCGCGCAGGAGCACGCCCTCCGCCCGGCCCTCGCCGATCGCGTGGGGGATCGTGTGCCCGACGGCCACGAACAGCGCGGCGCCCACGAGGGCCGCCTGGCCGCCGCACAGGAGCCACCCGAGGGGGCCGATCTCCACGAGCGGGGTGGCCGCGACCGTCCGCCCGATGAAGGCACCCGTGAGCGCGACCATGCCCACGACGAGCACGAGCCCCCGCAGGGAGGTGACGGCGATGACCAGGCGGTCCTCGTCCTGGAGGAGCGCCTTGACCCGCTCGAACCGCCCGGGGTCCTGCCGGAGCGCGGCCTCGAGCCGCGCCAGCGAGTAGGAGCGCAGGGCACCCAGGACGAGCGACAGGCCGCCCGCGGCCGCGGTGGCGAGCGCCACCACGGCCCATGATGCATACGGTTCCATCAGACTCCGGTGACAGGTTACTCCCCGGGGCGCGGCGCGACAACGGGGCGGCCCGCGGCACAAGCTAAGTCGTTGCCAGCGTTGACAGGTTCGGGAGGCCGGCCTAGGCTCGCGCTTCTTCGTGCGCGCGCCCCGAGCCAGGAACGCTGGACGGCCAGCCCGGCGGAGCCCCGGTGGAGTCCCCAGCCCTTGGCCCCTGACCCGCGAGAGCCCGACCCCGGGCGCCGGCCCCGCGACGGCGGCGACCCGCCCTCGTCGGGGTCAGGCCCGGCCGGCGAGCGCCCCGATGGCCCTGGCCGCCAGCGCGGCGGGGCGCCGCCGCGGCCCCAGCGCGGGGCGCTCGTGCTCGGGCTCCTCGTCGCGCTGGGCGCGCTCCTCGCCCTCTCGGCCCGCGACGGCGACGGCCCCGGGCGCGCCCGCCCCCGCGGGCAGGTCGACCTGATCGAGCTCGACCGCCTCCTGCGCCGCAACGAGGTCGCGGAGCTCCGGTTCAAGGACCTCGAGGCGACCGCCGTCCTGCGCCCGGGCGACCTGTCGGGGCAGCGGGCCTCCGACCGCCTCGTCGTGGCGTTCGGCTCCGCGGAGGGGATCGAGAAGCAGATCGAGCTCGTCCGCGAGCTCTCGCAGGCCGACCGCCCCGACCGGATCACGACGCGCGTCGTCCACGAGCCCTCGAGCGCGCTCCTGACCCAGCTCGTGGCCTGGTTCCTGCCCACGCTCCTGCTCGTCGGGCTGCTCTACTTCCTCCTGTTCCGCCACATGCGCGGCCCGGGCGCCCCCGGCTCGCTGCTCCAGTTCGGCAAGAGCCGCCACCGCATGGGCGCCGACCGCGAGGAGACGGTCACGCTCGCCGACGTGGCCGGGATCGACGAGGCCCGGGCCGACGTCGAGGAGATCATCGCCTTCCTCAAGGACCCGCAGAAGTTCTCCCGGCTCGGCGGGCGGATCCCCAAGGGCGTCCTGCTCGTCGGCTCGCCCGGCTGCGGCAAGACGCTCCTCGCGAAGGCGACCGCGGGCGAGGCCGGGGTGCCCTTCTACGCCGTGAGCGGCTCGGACTTCGTCGAGATGTTCGTGGGGGTGGGCGCCAGCCGCGTCCGCGACCTGTTCGAGAAGGCGAAGGAGACCTCGCCGTGCATCGTGTTCCTCGACGAGGTCGACGCGGTCGGCCGCCGGCGCGGGAGCGGGCTCGGCGGCGGGCACGACGAGCGCGAGCAGACGCTGAACCAGATCCTGGTCGAGATGGACGGGTTCGACACGGACAAGGGGATCATCGTCATGGCGGCCACGAACCGCCCGGACATCCTCGACCCCGCGCTGCTGCGCCCCGGCCGGTTCGACCGCCAGATCACGATCGACCTGCCCGACGTGGCCGGGCGCGAGAAGATCCTGCGCGTCCACGCGCGCAACAAGAAGCTCGCGCTCGACGTCGACCTGGCGACGCTCGCGCGCGCCACGCCCACGTTCTCGGGGGCCGAGCTCGAGGCGCTCCTCAACGAGGGCGCGCTCATGGCGGCCATGGCCGACCACGAGGCGATCACGATGCGCGACCTCGAGGAGGCGCGCGACAAGATCCGCTGGGGCCGCCAGCGGCGCAGCCAGCGCATGGTCGAGCGGGAGCTACGAGCGACCGCCTGGCACGAGGCCGGCCACGCGCTCGTCTCGGCGCTCGTCGAGGGGAGCGACCCCGTCCACAAGGTCACGATCGTCCCGCGCGGGCGCGCGCTCGGGCTCACCATGTCCCTGCCGGACGGCGACCGCTGGTCGCTCTCCCGCACGCAGGTCCTGGCGCGGATCTGCATGGCCTTCGGCGGGCGGCTCGGCGAGGCCTGCGTCACGAACGACCTGTCCACCGGCGCCCAGAACGACATCGAGCAGGCGACCGAGCTCGCGCGGCGCATGATCACCGAGTGGGGCATGAGCGAGGCGCTCGGCCCGATCCAGTACGCGACGGGCGAGGACACCGTGTTCCTCGGGCGCGAGATCAACCGCTCGCGCCCCCACTCCGAGGCGACGCTCGAGCAGATCGACCGCGAGGTCCGCCGCGTCATCGACGAGCAGCACGAGCGGGCCCGAGGCCTGATCGAGGCGCACCGGCCCGCGCTCGACCGGATCGCCGCGCTGCTCCTCGAGCGCGAGACGATCGACGGCGCGCAGGTCCAGGCGCTCGTCGAGGGGCGCGACCCGGGCCCGAGCCCGCTCGCCGGGCCGGGCCCCGCGAGCGGGCAGGCACCGCCGCCGGGGGCCGCCGCGGCGGCGTCGACCGGAGGCGCCGCGGCCGCGGCGACGGGGAGCGCAGGCGCGGGGCAGAGCGAGGAGGGCGCGTGATCCGGCTCGGCGTGAACGTCGACCACGTGGCGACCGTGCGGCAGGCGCGCCGGGGGCACGAGCCCGACCCGGTGACCGCGGCCCACGAGGCCGAGCTGGGCGGGGCCGACGTGATCACCGTCCACCTGCGGGAGGACCGCCGGCACGTCACGGACCGGGACGTGCGCCTCCTCGCGCAGACGCTCCAGACGCCCATGAACCTCGAACTCGCCGTGGCCGCCGACGTGCTCGCGCTCGCGCTCGAGGTCCGGCCGCGCCTGGCCACGCTCGTCCCCGAGCGGCGCGAGGAGGTCACGACCGAGGGGGGCCTCGACGTCGCGGGCCAGCTCGAGTCCGTGCGCGCCGCGGTCGCGCGCCTGGCCGAGGCCGGTGTGGCGACCTCGCTCTTCGTCGATCCGGACCCGCGGCAGCTCGAGGCCGCCGCCAGGACCGGAGCCGCGCAGGTCGAGCTCCACACGGGCCCGTTCGCCCACGCCTGGCGCGCCGGGGCCCCGGACCCGGAGCTGACGCGCCTGCGCCGCGCGGCCGACACGGCCCTCGAGCTGGGCCTGCGCCTCGCGATCGGCCACGGGCTCGACTACCGCAACGTGGTCGCGGTCCGCGGCCTGCCGGGGCTCGAGGAGATGCACATCGGCCACGCGATCGTGAGCCGCGCGCTCTACGTCGGCCTGCGCGAGGCCGTGCGCCAGATGAAGGCCCTGCTCGGCCCACCCTGAACGACGCGTGAGGGCCGGGCCTGGCCGACCGACCGCGGGGAGGTCGGCCACGCACGGACCGAGCGCGGAGTGACCCCACCCAGATCGATGCGCGAGGTCCGGGCCTCGCGCGGCGCGGACCTCGCGGGAGCGCCCTACACGCCGCGCGCGCGCAGGTCCTCGACGATCGCGTCGGTCGTCGCGGCGAGCGGACGGCGCTCGGGGTCGTAGCCCAGGTCGCGGCGCGCGGCCGTGATGTCGAACCAGTGCGACGTCGCGAGCTGGGTGGCCACGAAGCGCGTCATGGGGGGCTCGCCGCCCAGGCGCAGGACCGTCCACACGCCCTCGAGCAGGGCGCCCAGCCGATAGGCGGCGCCGAACGACACGCGGCGCGTGACGGGGGGGGCCCCGAGCCGGGCGAGCACGCCGTTGACCCAGGGCCAGAGGGCCACGGGCTCGCCGTTGCTGACGAAGTAGGGCCGGCCGCCGGCGCGCCCGGCCGCGAGCGCCTCGTCGGCCTGGAGGTGGCAGCGGGCCGCGTTCTCGACGTCGGTCACGTCGACGCGGTTGTCGCCCGGCCCGACGATCCGCAGCCGCCCGCGCCGGGCGCGCGCGACCACGCGCGGGAGGAGGTGCGGGTCGCCCGGGCCCACGATCAGGTGGGGCCGCAGCGCGACCGTCGCGAGGCCCTGCCCGTGGGCCGCCAGGACGGCCCGCTCGGCCGCGGCCTTCGTGCGCGGGTAATGGCCCAGGAAGCGCTCGGGGTAGGGGAGCGCCTCGTCCGCGCCCTCGTGCGAGCTCCCGTCGGGCGCCGCGACGACGCTCGGCGTGCTCGTGTGCACGAGGCGCGCGACCCCCTCGGCGCGGCACGCCTCGAGCACGACGGCGGTGCCCTCGACGTTGGCCCGCTCGAAGGCGGCGCGCGGGCCCCACACGCCCGCGAGCGCCGCCGTGTGGAACACGACGTCCACGCCGCGGCACGCCCGCCGGACGGCCTCGCGGTCGGCCACGTCGCCCGCGTGGCCCTCGACGCCGAGCGCCTCGACCTCGGGGTAGCGCCGGCGGCCGAGCACGCGCACGCGGTCGCCCCGGGCCAGGCACTGGCGCACGATCGCCTGGCCGAGGAACCCGCCGCCGCCCGTGACGAGGGCCGTGGTCACGGGCCCGCGCCCGCGCCGGGTCCGAGCCGACCCGCGGCCCAGCGCGCCAGCTCCTCGCGGCGGATCTTCGCGTTGTGCCGCACGTCGACGGGGAAGCCGGGGTGCAGGAGCACGTCGCGGATCGCGGCCGTGCGCGGGTCGCGGGCGGCCGCCGCGAGCAGGTCGGCCACGAGCGCGGCCCGCTCCCGGCGCGCGAGGCCCGCGCGCGGCTCGGCCACGAGCACGGGACGCTGCGCGCCCGCGGGCCCGACGCCCACGAGGGCGACCCGCGCGGCCCGCGCGTCGTCGAACAGGCCCTCGAGCGCCGAGTCCATGGGGCCCGCGGCCGTCGTCACGCGGTGCGCCGCGCGCCCGCAGAACCACAGCCGCCCCTCGGCGTCCAGGTACCCCACGTCGCCCATGCGATGCCACGTGCGCGGGCCGGCGCCGCCCACGCTGGCCGGACCCGGGCCCTCCTCGACGACCTTCGCGCGCGCGGTCGCGTCGGGGAGCCCGTAGTACGCCTTCGTCACGACGTCGCCCGCGACGACGACCTCGCCCACCTCGCCCGGCGCGAGCGCCTGGGCGTCCGCCCAGCGCGCGATCGGGCCGTCCACGGGGCGGACGATCCGGACCTCGATCCCGGGCGCCGGGCGGCCGACGCAGGTCCCGCGCCCGTCACGGGCCGCCGGCGCGAGCGCGCGCAGGTCCGAGCCGCGGGCCGTCGCGACCGGCAGCGACTCGGTCGCGCCGAAGGGCGTGTGCGTCTCGGCGCCCGCCGGGAGCACGCGGTCGAGCAGCAGCTCGTGGAGCCAGGGCGGGACCGGGGCGCCCGCCATGAACACGCGGCGCAGCGAGCGCAGCACGACCCCCCGGTCGGCGCACCAGCGCGCGACGGGGCCCCAGATCGCGGGCGAGCCGAACGAGTAGGTCGCGCCGTGCGCCTCGATCGCGTCGACGAACCGCGCCGGGTCGAGCCGCCCGGGCCGCCGGAAGTCGATCGCCGGGAACACGGTCGTCACGCCGAGCGCCGCGCTGAACAGCGCGAACACGGGCAGCCCCGGCACGTCGACCTCGCCCGGCGCGAGCCCGTACAGGCGCGCGAGGTGCCGCGCCTGCGCCGCGAACATGCCGTGCTCGTAGAGGACGCCCTTGGCCGGGCCCGTGCTCCCGCTCGTGAACAGGACCGCGGCCGGGTCGCCCGCGCGCACGCGCGGCGGCCGGGCCCGGGCCACGTCGTCGACCGGCTCGGCCGCGCCGAGCGCCTCGAGCCGCGGGACGCCCAGGCCGCCCCGGCCCGGCCCCACGCGGACGCGCCAGGCGAGCGCGCGGAGGAGCCGCCGCCCGCCCAGGCCCGGCAGCCCGAGCGCCGTGTGCGCGAGGGGCGCCGCGATCAGGCCGCGCGGGGCCGTCCGCTCGAGGCAGCGCACGAGCGCGCGCAGGCCCATGCCGGGGTCGATCAGGACGACGACGGTCCCCGCGCGGAACGCGGCGTAGACCGCCGCGAGGAGCTCGATCCCGGGCGGGACCAGGACCACCACGCGGTCGCCGGGGCGCGCGCCGAGCCGCTCGAGCGCGAGCGCCCAGCGCGTCACGAGGTCGTCGAGCGCCCCGAAGGTGACGTGGGCCCAGGCCTCGCGCCCGTCGCGCCCCCGGCCGCGCGGGACGACGACCGCGCGCCGATAGGGCGCCTCGCGCGCCCGCCGCGCGAGGAGCGCCGACACGTCGAACGGGTCGTCCGCGACGAGGGGGCCGACGAGCTCGTCCGGGGAGCGCGGAGGCGCCACCACGCCGGGCGGCTCGTGAGGACCGGGGGCGCGCGCGCGCCCGGTCGAGGCCGGCTCGTCGCGGGGGTCGCCCGCGTC
>JANJTH010000739.1 GCA_024711205.1 Planctomycetota bacterium
GGCCGAGCTCGACGCCGCGCGGCGCGAGCTCGACGACGCCCGCGCCGCGCTCGAGGCCGCCGAGGCCCACGCCGAGCGGCTCGAGCAGGAGCGCGCGAGCGCCCCGCCTGCCGGCCCGGACCCGGCGGAGCTCGCCCGGCTCCAGGCCGAGCTCGAGGCCGCGCGCCGCGAGGCCGAGGAGTTCCGCTCGCAGGTCGACGAGATCAACGAGGAGCTCGTGTCGCTCCAGGAGGAGCGGGATCGCCTCGAGCAGGAGCTCCAGGCGCGCGGCTGACGCCGGCCGGCCCCGGGGGGCCGAGGGCCCTCCGTCGCGCCGCGACCTCGGAGCCGCGCGCTCGCGGAGCCGCGCGCCGTCGGGGCTGTGCGCCGTCGGGGCTGTGCGCCGTCGGGGCTGTGCGCCATCGGTGCTGCGCGCCATCGGTGCTGCGCGCTCGCGGAGCCGCGCGCCGTCGGGGCTGTGCGCCATCGGTGCTGCGCGCTCGCGGTGCTGCGCGCTCGCGGTGCTGCGCGCCGTCGGGGCTGTGCGCCGTCGGGGCTGTGCGCCCTCGGGGCCGCGCGAACGAGGGCTCGCGCCGGCCGGAGGTCCCCGGCCTGCAGCCGGTCGCGCGCCCCCGGGAGGGCGGCGGTACCATGCGCCGCCGCGTGCGCGGCCCGCCTCGCCCTCCGGCGCGGGCGTCGACCCCGACGAGGACCGACCATGCCCGACCCCGCCCGCGGTCTCGCCGCGCTCGCCTGCGCCGCCGCCCTGCTCGCGCTCCCCGCGGCCGCCGCCAAGGACCCGGCCAAGGACCCGCCCGAGCAGCGCTCGGAGACGCGCGGGACCGTCGCGATCGACGGCGTGGCCGTGACCTACTCCGCGGTCGCCTCGACGATCACGCTCCGCGACCACGAGGGGCGGCCCAAGGCGTCGGTGTTCACGGTCGCCTACGTGAAGGACGGCGAGGACCCGGCCACGCGCCCGGTCACGTTCGCCTTCAACGGCGGGCCCGGGTCGTCCTCGGTGTGGCTGCACCTGGGCGCGCTCGGCCCGCGCCGCGTCGCGCTCGGGCCCGAGGGCGAGGCCGTGCCGCCGCCCGGCCGGCTCGTCGACAACGCGTCGTCGTGGCTCGACCTGACCGACCTCGTGTTCGTCGACCCCGTGAGCACCGGCTACAGCCGCGCCGTCGAGGGCCAGGACCCCAAGCAGTTCCACGGCCTCGAGGAGGACGTGGCCTGGGTCGGCGAGCTGATCCGGCTCTGGACCACGCGCCACGGGCGGTGGGGCTCGCCCAAGCTCCTCGCGGGCGAGAGCTACGGGACGACGCGCGCGGCCGCGCTCGCGCGCCACCTGCGCGGCGCGCACGGGCTCGAGCTGAACGGCGTCGTGCTCGTCTCCCCCGTGCTCGACTTCCGCACGCTCCGCTTCGACGACGGCAACGACGAGCCCTACTGGCTGTTCCTCCCCAGCTACACGGCCGCGGCGTGGTTCCACGGCCGCCTCGAGCCCGCGCTCCAGGCCGACCTCGACCGGGCGCTCGCCGAGGCCGAGCGCTGGGCGCGCACGGTCTACCTGCCCGCGCTCGCGGCGGGCGACGCGCTCCCGGCGGCCGAGGCCGAGGAGGTCGCGCGCGCGCTCGCCCGCTTCACGGGGCTGCCCGTCGACCTCGTGCGCCGGTCGCGCCTGCGGGTCTCGCAGGGGCGCTTCTGCAAGGAGCTCCTGCGCGCGGACGGCCGCACGCTCGGCCGGTTCGACGCCCGCTACACGGGGCGCGACGCCGACGAGGCCGGCGCCTGGCCGGGGTACGACCCCAGCTACGCGGCGGTGCAGGGCCCCTTCACGGCCGGCGTCTACGAGCACGTCCGGCGCGGGCTCGGCTTCGAGGTCGACATGCCCTACGAGGTGCTCACGGGCCGCGTGCACCCCTGGAGCTACCGCGGCGCCCAGAACCGCTACGTGAACGTCACGGGCGACCTCCGCGACGCCATGCTCCAGAACGAGGGCCTGCACGTGCTCTTCTGCGGCGGGCTCTACGACCTGGCGACCCCCTACTTCGCCATGGACTACACGCTCGCCCGCCTCGACCCGAGCCTGCGCCCGCGCCTGCACCGGGCCACCTACCGCTCCGGCCACATGATGTACCTGCGCGAGGAGGACCTCGTCCGGCTCAAGGCCGACGCGCGCCGCTTCTACGCCGCGGCCCTCCGGCGCTGAGTCACCCCGCTCCGAAGGGCCCACCCCACCCCGAAGGGCAGCGCCGCCCCCGCCCCACGACCCCCGGCCCCATCCCCCTCTGAATTCGCGCGGAGCGGGGGCGCCTCCGGCGCCCCCGCTCCCCGCGAATTCAGCGCGCCTTGCTCTTGGGCTGCTTGGGGGGCTGGCGGAAGCCCTTGCGGAAGGGCTGCTGCTGCGCGCCCTTCATCGTCTCGAACTTGAGCAGGTACCACAGGTCGCCGAACGGCTTCATGTTCATGCGCTTGTCGTTCTGGAGCCGGACCAGGTTGTCCTTCGTCCCCTCGTCGGCGGGGTCGGCCTTGAGCCCGCGCGCGAGCACGGCGATCGCGCGCTCGCGCTGCTTCTCCTGCGCGAGGAGCCAGGCGAGCACGTTGTAGAGGATCGGCGAGCGGCGGTTGTAGCGGATCCCCAGCTCGAGGGCCTTGCAGGCGTCCTCGAGCTTGCCGTCGCGGTAGAGCGCGGCCGCGAGCACGAGGTGGCCGTGCGAGACCTTCGGGTAGCCGCGCCGGAGGTGCTCGATCGCCTGCTTCTCGCTGCCCTGCGCGTAGTGGAGGAGCCCGATCTCGGTGTGGATCTGGGCGCCCAGGAAGAGCTGCCAGCGCCGCCAGCCGAGCGCCTTCTCGAGCGTCTCGATCGCCTGGGGCACGTTGCCCGCCTTGGCCTGCCGCTGCGCCTGCTCGAACAGCGGGCGGACCTTCTCGCCCATGCGCCGCGTGAGGACGAGGAAGGCCGGCACGAACGCGAGCAGCCCCATGAGCGGGCCGAACACGTAGGCGGGCTTCTCGGGCACGAGGAGGAAGCCGAGCAGGATCGAGAGCGCGAGCGCGCCGGAGATCAGGAGGGGGTACACGGGAGGCTCCGCGGCGAGGCCGCTCGAGGGGACGTCCGGGCGCCGGGGGGGCGCCGCCGATTGGCGAGGATTGTGCCCGACGGCGGGCGGTTCCGCCTCGGCGAATCCGGCCGGCCGGGAGGGGCGGCCGCTCGACGCCCTGTCAAGGGCGAACCGCCCCGACGCGTGGAGCCGCTCCCCGGGCGCCGGCGGGAGGGCCATGATGGGGGGTGAGGGCGGGAGACCCCAGCCGAGGAGGAATCGATGAAGCCCTACGTGATCGCCTGCGCCGGCGCGCTCGCGCTCGGCGGCGTGCTCCGGGGCCAGGACCCGGCGGCCGACGCGGCCAGCCGCGCGGCCCGCTGGGCCCGCCAGACGACGGACCAGGCCGAGGCGGCGGTCCGGGCCGCCACCGCGCCCGCGGTCGCCCCGGCGAGCCCCACCAGTTGCTCGGTGGTGAGCCAGCCCA
>JANJTH010000759.1 GCA_024711205.1 Planctomycetota bacterium
GAGCCGGCTGGCGGCCTCGTCGCGCGCGGCGCGCGCGCAGGCGCGCGCGTACTCCTGCGCGAGCCGCGCGTGCGGCTCGAGGTAGCCCGAGCGGTCGCGCCGCGCGCGCGCGAGGGCGCGCGCGAGCGCCTCGCCCAGCGCCCGCATGTCGGGCCAGCGCTCGCGCGGGTCCTCCTCGAGGCAGCGCAGGACGACCTCGCGGGCGGGGGCGGGGAGGTCCCGCTCGCGCACGACCCGCGGCGGGCGGCCCGTCACGAGCCGGTAGAGCGTCGCGCCGAGCCCGTAGACGTCGGCGCGCGCGTCGACGTCGTGGGGGCGCGTCCGCTGCTCGGGCGCCATGTAGTCGACCGTCCCCAGGGCGGCGCCGGTGACCGTGAGCCCGAGCGGGTCGGTCGTCGCCAGCGCGAGGCCGAAGTCGGCGACCCGGGGCGACCCGTCGGGGGCGAGGAGCACGTTGCTCGGCTTCACGTCGCGGTGGACCACCCCGGCCGCGTGCGCGTGCGCGAGCGCGTCGGCGACGGCGATCCCGACCTCGAGCGCCCGCTCGAGCGGCAGGGGGCCGTCCCGGGCGACGAGGCGCTCGAGGTCGGGGCCGAGGACGGCCTCGAGCACGAGGGCGACCTCCTCGGCGCCGTCCCGCTCCACGTGGAGGAGCTCGCGCAGGCGCACGATCCCCGGATGCGCCAGCGCCGCGATCGCGGCGGCCTCGCGGCGCAGGCGCTCGACCCGGTCGGGCGCCGCGTTGCGCAGGCGCTTGAGCGCGACCTGCTCGCCCGTGCGCCGGTCGCGCGCGAGCACGACGACGCCCGTCGCGCCGGTCCCGAGCGGGCGCTCGACCTCGAACCGCGCGTCGACCTCGGCCGCCGCCGCGCTCGGCGCGCCCAGCCCGCGCGACGTCGCCCCCGGCGCGAGCGACCCCGGCTCGTGCGCCTCCGCCCCGGGCACGAGGCTGTGCTCGAGCGGCCCGACATCGACGCGCTCGACGGCCCCGCCGCCCGCCTCCCCGTGCGCGCGCCCCTCGTCGGCGCGCTGCCCGACCTCCGCGTCGGGCTCGGCGGGCTCGGGGGCAGCAGCGGGCGAGTCCGGCGCTGCCTCCGGGCTGCGGGGCGGTAGCCGGAAGCGGGGCCGCTCCCCCGCGTCCTCCTCGTCCTCGCCGGACGCCTCCCGCCTCCGCAGCACCTCGCCCACGCCTTCGAGCGTAGCGCCTCGGGAGGGAATCGGCCGCACATGGGCCCGGCGAACCGACCCGCCCTCGCCGCCGATCTCCGCCCGAGGCGAAGGGGATCGCCCGGGCCATCACGCCTCGAGGGCGCGCCTGCCCGGGCCCAGGGCAGGCGCGCCCTCGAGGCGCCAATCAGCCACCGATCCCCATCGCCTTCCGTGCGGAGTCGGCCGGGGGGGCGCATCGGGGCGCCCGTCACCCCCTCGGCCGACTCCGCGCGGAAGGCGCCAGCGTCAGAACAGGACGGAGAAGTTGAGCGTGAGCTCGGTGACGACCGAGAGGTCGTCGAGGATCCCGTCGTTGCGGTCGACGAGCGTGTTCGCCTGGGAGGCGCCGTTCAGGTCGTAGAACCGGCCGTCGTTCGTCCAGTCGGCGTTGAGCGCGTGGAAGCGGAGGCCGAGCCCGACGTGCATGATGTCGGAGATCTTGTAGTCGAGCTCGACGAAGATGTGGGCCCCGAAGGCCGTCTCCTGCCAGTCGCCGTCGACGCCCTGGACGATGTCGTTCTCGTTGTAGTTGAAGAACCAGAGCCCCATGCCGAAGCCGGCCCAGAAGGCCAGGCCGTCGATCGAGAGCTCCGGGTTGAAGATCCCGAGCCCGAGGTGGTGGCTGTGGACCACGCCGCTCATGTGGCGGCTCGAGCGCCCGTTGTTGGCGGTCGCGAGCTTCACCTCGAGCCGGCTCCAGGGCACGAAGCCCGAGTCGAGCCGGATCGCGATGAACCCGGGGACCTCCCAGTTGAGCCGGAGCCCGAGCACGTAGTCGTGCCGGATGTCCAGGTCGTTCGAGAAGGCCCACAGGCCCTGCCAGGCCGTGATGCGGATGCGGTTCGTCCGCTCGGTCCAGCGGTCGGTCTCGGGGTGGAACTCCTCGAGCAGGCGGAGGTCGCCCAGCACGACCCGGTCCGGGTCCGCCGCGCGCGTCCGCTCGGGCGCAGCGCCTCCGACCCACAGCGACGAGGCCGCGCTGGCCGGCTGCGCGAGGCGACGCTCGAGCTCGCCGGCGGCGCAGGTCCCTTGGAGGAGCAGCCCGGCCAGGGCGGCCAGGACGAGCGCCCGGCCCCGGTGATCGAAGGACATGTCCACTTTCCCCCGTGGTCTGGTGGCTCGCGCGACCACCCGGGCGGCCGGGCCGTGCCCGTCGCCCTGCTGTAAGGCGCGGGACACTATCAGGGGCCCCGGGGCGGTGTCAAGCGCGCCCCGCAGGCGTTACTCCAGCGACCGCGGCCGCTTCCGCGCGCGTGACGGCCGCCGGGGGCGGACGGCGTCCTCCGCCGCGCGCCCGGGGCCCGAGGCCATAGAATCCCGCCCCGCCCGCCTGATCAGGAGGACCGCCCGTGCTCGATGTGAACCGGATCGAGGAGGACTTCGAGGGCGTCGCGCGCGCGCTCGCGCGCCGCCGCATGGCGGGGCTCGACCTCGAGGGGGTCCGCGACTGCAACGGCCGCCGCAAGCGCCTGCAGAAGGAGCGCGACGACGCGGTGTTCGCAGCGCGCGAGCTCGGCCCGCAGGTCGCGGCGGCCAAGAAGAAGGGCGAGGACGCCGCGGCGCTGCTCGAGCAGTCGGCCCAGCTCAAGGAGCGGCAGCGCGAGCTCGAGCAGGCGCTCCGCGAGGCGGAGCAGGAGCTCGAGCGCCGGCTGCTCGAGGTCCCGAACCTCCCCCACCCCGACGCGCCCGACGGCGGCGAGGCCGACGGGCGCGTCGTGCGCGAGCACGGCGAGGCGCGCCGGTTCGAGGCCGGCGAGGTCGCGCGCGACCACGTGGCCCTGGCCGAGGGCCTGGGCCTGCTCGAGCTCGGCGAGCGCTCGACGCGCCTCTCGGGCGCGTCCTTCGTGACCTTCCGCGGGCAGGGGGCGCGGCTCGCGCGCGGGCTGATCAACTTCTTCCTCGACCTGCACACGACGGAGCACGGCTACACCGAGGTCGCGCCGCCGCTGCTCGTCAACGAGCGCACGCTCACGGGCACGGGCCAGCTCCCCAAGTTCCGCGAGGAGCTCTACGCGGTCCCGGGCGACGGGCTGTTCCTGATCCCCACGGCCGAGGTCCCGGTCACGAACCTGCACCAGGAGGAGATCCTCCCGGGCGAGGACCTCCCGGTCGCCTACTGCGCCTACACGCCGTGCTTCCGGCGCGAGGCCGGCGCCGCGGGGAAGATGACCCGCGGCCTCAAGCGCCTGCACCAGTTCGACAAGGTCGAGCTCGTGCGCCTCGTCCGGCCCGAGGACTCGGACGGGGAGCACCAGCGCCTGCTCGGGCACTGCGAGGAGCCGCTGCGCCGGCTCGGCCTGCGCTACCGGGTCAAGGAGCTCGCGGCGGGCGACACCGGCTTCTCGGCCGCGCGCTGCTACGACCTCGAGGCCTGGGCCCCGGCGACGGGCGAGTGGCTCGAGGTCTCGTCGGTCTCGACCTTCACCGACTACCAGGCGCGCCGCGCGAACATCCGCTTCAAGGACAAGCCCTCGGCCGAGGTCAAGAAGCCCCGCACGTCGTTCGTCCACACGCTGAACGGCTCGGGCCTCGCGCTCCCGCGCGTGATCGTGTGCCTGCTCGAGACCTACCAGCGCCCCGACGGGAAGGTCACCGTCCCGCCCGCCCTCCGGCCCTGGCTGGGCGGCCTCGAGGTCCTTGGGTAGGGGCCGCCAGGGCGCTCCCCGGGAGGCGTAAGCTCGGGCGAGAACTCGTCCGAGCGGGCGTCGTGATCGCAGGAGGACGGCGAGGCCCCTGCCCGACCGCGGGAACGGGAACGGGAACGGGAACGGGAACGGGAAGAGCGGCGGATTGCGGCTTCCTCGCCGACTCGAACCACCGAGCCTCCCCTCCGCGAGGTCTTCCCCCCGCCGCGAGGTCAGCCCCATCCCGCAGGGCTCCCCGCCCTCGCCCGCCCTTCCGCCACCCCACCCCCATCGGAATTGCGGTGGGGGGGGGGGGGGGGTGCCGGGCCGCCACCACCCCCAGTGCGCACCGGGTACCTTCCGCGCCCCCGAAAGGGGGGGGGCGGCGGGGGGGCGGGGCGGGGG
>JANJTH010000933.1 GCA_024711205.1 Planctomycetota bacterium
GCGCGGCCCGCTCCGGGCCGTCGCCCCGCGGCGCGCCCCGGCCGCGCGGGGCGGCCCGGGTCGCCCGTGCGTCGCGAGGCCCCCGGCCGGGCCGCGCAAGCCCAAGGCGGCCAACGACTCGCGACGTGCGGCCCGCGGGCCGGGCCGCGGACCGCACGAAGCGTCCGGCGGGCCGGCTAGGACCCGTGGGCGGCAGCCGCCCGGAGGGGGGTCGAGACCCGTGCAGCTCCACCGACTGGCCGTCTCGGCTGCCTGCGCCCTCCTCGCCCCGGTCCTCGCGCCGCCCGCGCCGGCGGCCGCGCAGGCGCGCGAGGTCGTCGAGGTCACGGCGGACGCGCTGAACGTGCGCGACGCGCCGTCGGGCGCCGTCCTGGGCCAGGTCGCGCGCGGCCAGCGCTTCGTCGCGGCGGAGTCCCGCGGCGGCTGGCAGCGGATCGACTGGGCGGGCCGGAGCGCCTGGGTCTCGGCGGCGTACCTGGGCCGCGCGGGCGGCCCGGCCGTGCTCGTGACCGCCTCGGCGCTCAACGTGCGGTCCGGGCCGTCGACGGCCCACGCGCGGCTCGCGACGGTCGCCGCGGGGCAGGCCTACGCGCGGCTCGGCGCGACGACGGGCTGGGTCCAGGTCCAGCTCGACCGGCGCGCGGGCTGGGTCTCGGCCGCCTACGTGCGCGACCTCTCGGGCGGGTCGGCGCCCTCGCCGGCCCCCGCCCCGCCCCCGGCCCCGGCGCCCCGCCCCGGCGGCTGGGCCGGCGTCCACGCCGGGGTCACGCAGGACGGCGTGCCGATCCCCCGGCGCGGGCTCTCGAACGGGACGCTGCGCGCCGTGTTCGGGGTCTCGGTCGAGCCCTACGGCGACCTCGTGACCTGGGGCGGCGCGAGCTTCGTGCGCGGGACGTCGTCGTGGTTCGGCGGCCCGCGCGACACGGGCGTCACGCCCACCGAGACCGGCGCGCTCACGGGCGAGCGCCTGCGCGCCCTGAACGCCCCGCTCGCGCCCTCGGCCGCCGACCTCGCCGCGCGCCCCGGCGACTTCTACTTCGTCGCCATGCGGTTCGACTACGGGCCGCGCGGCAAGGCCTGGTGGCGGAACCGGCCGCTCCTCGTCGTGAACCCCGCGAACGGCCGGGCCGTGGTGGTCCGCTGCGTCGACTGGGGCCCCAACACGCGCACGGCCCGGGTCGTCGACCTCTCGCCCCAGGCCATGTCGGACCTCGGCCTCCGCACCGACCAGCCCGCGCTCGTCGCCTTCGCAGCTCCTGGGACCCGGCCCGGCGTCGTCCGCTAGACTGGCGTCCTGACGAGGTCAGGGCGTGATCGAGGCGTTCCAGCTCGGCCGTTTCAAGAGCTTCGGCGAGGCAGCCGAGTTGCCCCTCCACGACCTCACCGTCCTCGTGGGGGCGAACGCCTCGGGCAAGAGCAACGCGGTCGAGGCGCTCCGGCTCCTCTCCTGGCTCGCCAGGGGGCGTCGCTTGGGTGACCTGCTGGCCTCAGAGCAGGAGCGGGAGCAATCGGCCCGTGGGACAGTGACAGACTGGCCACACGACGGGAACCAATTCTTTGACCTGGGCTGTCGTGTCGGACTGGCCCAGGGCCCTGTGTGGCTGGAACTCCGCGTCCGCGTGGGCGATCCGCCACGGATCGTACAGGAAGAACTCACGGGCCCCCCGGGCTCGACGGTCCCTGCCTACCGGCTCGTGGAGCCGGCGCGCCGAGGCAGCCATGACTGTACCGTCGAATACAACAACTTTGCCAGGGGAGGGAGGAAGCCCAGGATCTTCTGCAGCGACCAGACCGCTCTCTTTACTCAGCTCACGACGCCCGCTCGCTTTCAGCATGGCCACAAGAGGGCGCAGGCCGAGGTCCCACGCCTTGCCGAGCAGATCCGATCGCTGCTCGAGGGGATCCTGTTCCTCGACCCCGTGCCCGCGCGCATGCGCGGCTATGCCTTCCTCGAGGATCGCACCCTTCGCGGGGACGGCGGGAACCTCTCGGCGGTCCTGCGCGCGGTCTGCAGCGACGCACGCGTGAAGCGGGAGGTGCTCGAGTTCGTGCGGAGCCTCCCTGAGGGCGAGCTGACCGATCTCGAGTTCAAGGAGGGACCGCGCAACGACGTGATCCTCGCCGCCCACGAGCGCTTTGGGACGCGCGACTCCGTGGAGCGGCTCGCGTCACTCCTGTCCGACGGGACCCTGCGCGTCCTCGCCGTCGCCGCGGCGCTGATCTCGGCCCCGAGAGGTTCGCTCGTCGTGATCGAGGAGATCGACAACGGCGTCCACCCGAGCCGCGCCGCGGCGCTCGTCGAGCGGATCCAGGCCACGGCCCGGCGTCGGGGCCTGCGCGTGCTCCTCACGACCCACAACCCAGCGCTGCTCGACGCCGTCCCCGACGGGTCGATCCCGCACGTCGTCTTCTGCTACCGGGATCCAGAGGACGGGGACAGTCGCCTGGTACGACTCTCGGACCTCCCGGACTACCCTCGGCTCGTCGCGCAGGGCCCCTTGGGTGGGCTGGTCACCTCGGGGCTGCTCGATCGTTGCGCCAAGGAGCCGACCACGCCCGCGCGACGCAAGGAGGCGCTGCGTGACCTCGTCTCGCTTCTCCGCGGGGAGCCGGCCGCGTCGACGTGACCAAGGCGGTCTGCATCCTGGACACGAGCGTCCTGCTCGAGCTGCTCGACGTGCCTGACAAGGCGGACGATCCGGCGACGTATCTGCGAGAGTTCGCGAGTCGCGTCGAAGCGGGCGAGGCCATGCTCCTCCCGCTCACGGCCATCCTGGAGGCGGGCAACTTCGTGGGTCAGGTCGGCAATGGCAAGGTCCGCCGCATGCTCGCGCAGAAGCTCGTGGGGCTCGTCGCTCAGGCGCTCCGGCCCGCGAGCCCCTTTACGCTGACTCCGCTCCCGGACCAGAAGGAGCTCGCAAGCGACCTCGACGGCTTCGTGGACTGGTGCAAACAACGCTCGGGGCTCGGTGACCTCCTGATCAAGACGACGTGGGAGCGCCAGTGCGCGGTCCAGCCGAAGCAGCGCCGCGTCTACGTCTGGTCGAAGGACGCGCACCTCCAGGGCTACGACCGCGAGTGACCCGGGCCGCCGCGCCTACCGCGGCGGGTCGCCGACCTCGAGCGCGTCGAGCCACACGCCCTGGCTGACCACGCTCCCGTCGGAGACGAGCCCGAGCTGGACGAGCACCTCGGGCACGCCGGGCTGGAGCGGGAACACGACCTGCGCCCACTCGTTGTCGCCCGTGACCCGGTGGAGCTCGGTCCACGTCGCGCCCTGGTCGTAGGAGACGCGCACGACGAGGAAGTCGGGGCCGCGCTCGAGGCGCGTCTTGACCTGGAAGCGGAGCTGCGGCGCGGTGAGGCCCTGGAGCGAGAGCGCCGGGCTCGTGAGCAGCGCGTTCGCGTTGTCGCCGTAGTTGCCCCCGTTGGGCCCGCACGCGCGCAGGCAGCCGTCGCCGCGCACGCCCTCGGTGGGCCAGTGCGCCCACTGCGTCGGGCCGTTGCCGCCGGCGGCCCAGGGCTCGAGGCCCTCGTCGAAGTCGAACACGAGCTGGCCGGGGCCGCCGGGCGTCACGTCGTCGGGCACGAACCCGGGCTGGCAGTAGATCGCGGCGAGCCGGTCGACGTGGACCCGGAGCACGCGCGGCGCGGGCGCGCCGCCCGGGCCCGCCTCCGGCGCGTCGCCGCTCGCCGCCCCGGGGCCCGGGGCGATGTCGAGCACGAGCTCGACCTCCTCGGCATCGAGGCGGCCCTTCGTCGCGGCCCCGCCGACGCGCGTCGCCGTCACGCCGCCCTTGCCGTCGAACTCGAGCCGCTCGAGCCCCGCGAGCGCGAGCGGGAGGCGGGCGAAGCCGGCGTCGAGCGCCCAGTCGGCGCGGACGACGCGGGCGCCGAAGTGGTCGCCATTGCGGAGCACGACGTACTGGTTGCGCTCGAGCCCCGCCCGCTCGTCGCCGCGCCGGCCGAACACGACGCGCGCGATCCGCTCGCGCCGGAGGAGGATCGGCTCGTCGAGGACCTCGAGCCGGACGCGGAGGCCCGGCCCGCGCAGGAACCCGGTCAGGCGGTTGCCGTCGACCGTGTGCAGCGACTCGAGCCCGGTCCGCGGCTGGTCGAGGTCGAGCCCCGCGACGCGCGCCGCGGGCAGCACGAGCTCGGCCCAGGGGGTCGTCAGCGCGAGCGCGTCGTCGAGGACGGTCCCGCGCAGCACGTCGCCGTTCTTGAGCTCGATCAGGTCCTGCCCCGCGCCTGCGGGGCGGTCGCGGCGGAGCACCCGCGCGAGGTCGTCCGGCGTGGCCGGGGCGACGGTCGCCCGCAGCGCGTAGGGCACGCGCGCGCGCTCGGGGCTGTGGACGAGCGCGAGCAGCGTCCGCGCCTCGCGCGGGACGTGGCGGAGCGCCTCACGCTCGCCGCGGCCCGCCGAGGCGGCGAGCTCGTTCATGCCGTCGTCGTAGAGCGCCAGGTCGAGGTCGCCGTCCGCCGGGCGGAGCGTGACGTCGAGGCGCAGCTCGTGGCCCGCCTCGACCGCGAACGCGTAGAAGTCGGCCCCGGCCCCGGCGACCTGGCCCGGCTGGCCCGGGCCCGCGACCCCGGCCGGGGCGAGCGCGAGCCGGAGGTCGTAGAGGTTCGGGCGCCCGTGGACGCGCACGAACACGGGCATGGCCTGGAACGGCGTGAAGCTGCACGCCTCCTCGTCGCGCGTCGTGCGCGACCAGCCGAGCGGGCGCCCGCGCGCGTCGACGAGCTGCACGTCGAGGTCGCCGTCGGCGGGCGCGTGGCGGGCCGAGACCTCGAGCCGCTGCCCGCGCGGCACGTCGACGACGTACCAGTCCTCGCCGTCGCAGTGGAGCCGCTTGTAGTCGCCCGGCTCGACCCGGGCGGCCGACCGGCGGGTCTGGTTCGGCTCGAAGCGGTTCTGCTGCGCGCGGGCCGCGGGCGCGAGGAGCGCCCCCGCGAGCCCGAGCGCCAGCGCGTGGCGGGCGTCCATGCGTCCTCCCCGGCGGCCGGCGCGCCGAGGCGGCGCGCCGACCGCCCCGAGCCTAGCAGCCGCGGCCCTGCGGGCGCCCCCGCGCAGGGCG
>JANJTH010000940.1 GCA_024711205.1 Planctomycetota bacterium
CGGACGGGCCGCCGGTCAGTCCCCGCCCTCGAGCGCGGCCCGGAGCGCCGCGACGACCTCCGCGAAGCGCGGCGTCGGGCGCGCGCGGCCCGCGGCGCCGAGGCCCGCGAACAGGCTCGCCCGCAGGCCGCGGGTCAGCTCGACCTGCGCGCCGCGCCCGCTCCGCCCCCGGTTGCAGACGTTGCGCGGGCTCTCGCCGCCCAGGTCGGCCGGGGCGGGGCGGACCTCGACGCCGGCGCGGCGGAGGGACCGGCCCAGCCGGGCCACGAGCGCCTCGTCGCGCCCGCCGAGGAGCGCCGCGGGCTCGTCGCCCACGCAGCCGTGGAGCGCGAGGACCCGCGCCGCCTGCGCGAGGAGCGGCGTCAGGCGGGGCTCCTCGAACCGGGTGCTCGTGACGTGGAGCTCCCCGTTGCCGTCGCCGCGCAGCCCCTCGAACAGGTAGAGCGCGTGGCGCTCGCCCGCGACCGCGCGCGCGAGCTCCGAGGTGCCCGGCTCGATCCCCCCGCCGTGGGGCGCGAGCACGAGCGCGTCCGTCCGACCCGGCCGCGCCTCGACCCGCCAGTCGACGCCCTCGCGCGTGGCCGCCGCGAGCTCGGCGATCGAGCCGAACCGGTCGCGCGCCGCGGCCGGCCCCGCCCCGGGGCCGAGCCCGAGGCCCGCGGCGAGCCCGACGCACGCGGCCGCGGCCGCGGGGGCCCGCCGCCGGCGGGAGGGCGGGGGCGGCGTGGGGGCGCGGGCCGGTCCCGGGGGCGGCATGGCCCTCGGTGTAGCACGGCGGCGGCGCCCGTGCGGCGGGCGCCCGCGCGCCTTGTCAGGCCCTGGCGCCTTCCGTACAAAGGCCGGCCCGCCCGCGGCCCCAGACGAGGCCGGGCCGGGCCCGGACGGAGGCAACGTGACGCAGGAGCCTTCGGCCCCCAGGCGCTCGATCCCGGAGGTCTACGCCGGGCAGCGCGTGCTCCTGACCGGGGCCAGCGGGTTCCTCGGCAAGGTCCTCCTCGCGTCGCTCCTCGAGCACTGCCCCGACGTGGCCGAGGTCGTCGTGATCCTGCGCGCCGACGGCCCGCAGGCGCTCCGCGACCGGTTCCTGCGCGACATCTTCGCCTCGCCCGCGTTCGACCGCCTGCGCGACCGCCACGGGCTCGGGCTGCTCGCGTTCCTCGAGCGCAAGGTCCGGCTCGTGCGCGGCGACCTGGGGCTCCCGGGCGCCGGGCTCTCGCCCGAGGACCTCGACCTCGTCACGAAGGACCTCGACCTCGTGATCCACTGCGCGGGGCTCGTCGACTTCGTGCCGCCGCTCGACAAGGCGCTCTCGGTGAACGTCGACGGCACGCTCGAGTGCCTCGCGCTCGCGCGGCGCGCCGGCCCCGGGCGGGCGGCGTTCGTCCACGTCTCGACCTGCTTCGTCTGCGGCCTCTCGCCCGGGCAGCACCCCGAGGAGCTCGCGCCGAGCGACTACCCGGCCCGCACGCGCGCGAGCTTCGAGGGCTTCGACGTCATGGCCGAGCTGGAGCAGGCGCGCCGGCTCGTCGCGAAGGTCAAGAAGGACGAGCTCGAGGACCCGCTCGTGCAGGCCGCGCTCCACGAGGAGGCCGAGGGCAGCCCGCGCAAGGTGAAGCGCCTGGGCGACCTCCGCATGCGCCGCCGCATGGTCGAGGTCGGCATCGAGCGGGCGAACGCCTGGGGCTGGCCGAACACCTACACCTACACGAAGGCGCTCGCCGAGCGCGTCGTGTGGGCGGCGCGCGGCGACCTGGGGCCGGTCACGATCGCGCGCCCGGCCGTCGTCGAGAGCGCCATGCGCTTCCCGTTCCCGGGCTGGAACCAGGGGGTCAACACGAGCGCCCCGCTCGTGTGGATGACCGCGCAGGGCCAGCGCTACTGGCCCACGACCGACCAGTTCTTCCTCGACGTGATCCCCGTCGACCACGTCGTCCACGCGCTCGTCATGATCGGCGCGAACGCGCTCGAGGCACGCCGGCCGGCGGGCCCCGCGCTCCCGCCCGTGTTTCAGCTCGGCACGAGCGACGTGAACCCGTTCGCCATGCGGCGCGTGATCGAGCTCGCGGCGCTCGTCTACCGCGAGAACCCCGACCAGTCGGACAGCGTCGCCAAGAAGTTCCTCCGCACCCACTTCGAGGCCATGGGCGTCGACGCGCGCGTCTACCGCGCGCTCGGCCTGCCCACGACGGCGAAGGTCGCCCGCGGGCTGCGCGGGCTGCTCGACCGCGTCCCGCCGCCCGACAGCGCGCCGCGGCTCGCCTCGCTGCTCGACCGGGTCAAGGGCGCGGTGCGCGACGCGAGCCGCGACCTCGACAAGGCCGAGCAGATCGTCTCGATCTACCTCCCGTTCATCGCGACCTGCCCGGTCACGTTCCGCTGCGACCGGGCGCGCGCGCTGTTCGCCGCGCTCTCGCCCGAGGACCAGGCCCGCTTCCCCTACGACCCCGAGGCGATCGACTGGCGCGAGTACTGGACGCGCGTGCACATCCCGGGGCTCGAGCGGTGGGCGTTCCCGCAGCTCCGGCTCCAGGAGGGCGGCGGCCCGACGGACTTCGAGCCCACCTACACGGCGCTCACCGACCTGCTCGAGGACCGGGCCCGGTTCGGGCGGATCGTGTGCTGGCGCCGGCTCGACGCGCAGGGGCAGGTCGCCGCGCGCGTGACCTACGAGGAGGCGCTGACCCGGAGCAAGGCGGCCGCCGCGCGGCTCGTCGCGGACGGCGTGCGCCCGCACGACCGCGTCGTGCTCGTCTCCGAGAACCAGCCCGCCTGGGGGCTCGGCTACTTCGGGGCGCTGTTCGCGGGCGCGACCGCGGTGCCGGTCGAGTCCGGCATGGAGGCGGCGCGCGTGCTCGTGCTCGTGCGCGCGTCGCGGGCCAAGGTCGTGCTCCTCTCGGAGGCCGCGCGCGCCGCCGTCGGCGCGGAGCTCGAGGCCCGGATCGCGGCCGAGGGCCTGCCCGCGCGCGTGCGCGCGCTCGAGGAGGTGACGGCGCCCGCGGGGCGCGGCGAGGCGCTCCCGCCGATCCCGCCCGAGCAGGCGCTCGTGCCGCGCCCGCCCGCGTCGCTGATCTACACCTCGGGGACGACGGGCGCGCCCAAGGGCGTGCTGCTCTCGCACGAGGCGTTCTGCAAGCAGGTGCGCGCGATCGCGAGCCTGTTCCAGATCGGCGGCGAGGACCGGATCCTCTCGGTCCTCCCGCTCCACCACGCGTTCGAGTTCAGCGCCGGGTTCCTGCTCCCGCTCTACGGCGGGGCGACGGTGACCTACCTGGCCGAGACGACGGCCGAGGGCGTGCGCGCGGGCGTCGAGGCCGTGAAGCCCACGGCCATGATCGGGGTCCCCGCGCTGTTCGAGGCCTGGCACCGGCGCGTGCGCCGGCAGGTCAAGGCGCGCGGCGCGGGCGCCGAGCGGGCGTTCGATGCGCTGCTCGCCTTCCACCGGGGCGTGCGCGCGCGCGCGAACGTGAACCTGGGCAAGCGCCTGTTCCCCGAGGTCCACGCGGCCTTCGGCGGCGCGCTCCGGTTCGTCGTCTCGGGCGGGTCGGCGCTCCCGCGCGAGGTCGAGCTCGAGTTCGAGGGGCTCGGGATCGACATCTTCCAGGGCTACGGCATGACGGAGGCCGCGCCCGTGCTCACCTCGAACCGGCCCGGCGAGGCCCGCCTCGGCGGCTCGGTCGGCCGGCCGATCCCAGAGGTCGAGGTCAAGATCCGCGAGCCCGACGGGGAGGGCGTGGGCGAGATCGTGGCCCGGACCCCCTGCCTGTTCGCGGGCTACGACGGCGATCCGGAGCAGACCGCGCGCACGGTCGTCGACGGCTGGCTCAGGACGGGCGACCTGGGCCGGCTCGATGAGCACGGGCACCTCTACGTGGTCGGGCGGCTCAAGGACGCGATCGTCGACGCGGCGGGCAACACGGTCCACCCCGACGAGGTCGAGGACCTCTACGCCGGGTGCGCCGACGTGGTCGAGCTGGCGGTCGTGGGCGTGCCGGGGCGCGCCGAGCAGCACGAGGTCGTGGGGGCGCTCGTCGTCCCGCGCGCCGACGGCGAGGGCGGGGTCGAGGGCGCGCGCGAGCGCGTGCGCGAATTCGTGCGCGTGACCTCGGAGGGGATCCCGTTCCCGAAGCGGATCAAGGTCCTGCAGTTCACGTCGCGCCCGCTCCCGCGCACGGCGACGCGCAAGGTCCGCCGGGCCGAGGTCGCGCGGACGCTCGCCGAGCTCGTGCGCGCGGGCGACCGCGGGCCGGCCTCGCGGCGGGGCAAGCGGCCCGGGCGGGGGACGGACGCGGTCGTCGCGCGCGTGTTCGAGGACCTCGCCGGCGTCGACCCGGCGCGGCTCGCGCCCGAGGCGCACCTCGCGCAGGACCTGGGCCTCGACTCGATCGCGCTGGCCGAGGTCGCGCTGTCGCTCGCCGAGGCCTTCGGCAAGCCGGCGCCGCGCGCGCTCGAGCGCGTCGTGACGGTCGCGGACCTGCTCGCGCTGTTCGAGCAGACGGGCGAGGGCGGCGCGCGCGTCGAGCCCGTGCGGGCCGACGCGCGGCCGCTCGTCCTGCCCGCGCCCGTCCAGCAGGGCGTGAGCGGCCTCCTCGACGGGCTGCAGGCGCTCGGCTACGGGCAGGCGCTCGGGGCGAAGGTCACGGGCGCGGGGAACATCCCGCACCACACGAACGCGATCGTGGTCGCGAACCACGCCAGCCACCTCGACGTGGGGCTCGTCAAGCACGCGCTCGGGCCGTGGGGCGCGGGCCTCGTCTCGGCGGGCGCGCGCGACTACTTCTTCCAGGACACGCTGCGCGCGACCTACTTCGCGAACTTCACGAACGTGATCCCGTTCGACCGCCACGCGTCGGTGCGCGAGAGCCTGGAGCGGTTCGTCGAGCTCCTGCGCCAGGGCAAGACGGTCCTGATCTTCCCCGAGGGGACCCGCTCGGTGACCGGCCGCATGGCGAGCTTCAAGCCCGGGCTCGGGCTGCTCGTGCAGACGGCGCGCGTCGGGATCCTGCCGGTCTACCTGTCGGGCACCTGGCAGAGCATGCCCAAGGGCGCGTTCCTGCCCCGGCGGCGCCCGCTCGAGGCGCGGATCGGCGCGTTCATGCCGGCCGACCGCCTGCTCGGCCTCACCGGCCACCTGCCGCGCCGCCAGCAGGCGCTGCGGATCGTCGACGCGGCGCGCGCGGCGCTCTGCTCGCTGCGCGACGGCGTGCCGTTCGACCTGGCCCACGAGCTCGCGGACCCGACCCAGCTCGCGAGCGAGCCGCCGTCGGTGACCGCGGCGCAGGTCGTCCGCGAGGTCGAGGTCGAGGGGGCCGCGATCGCCGACCGGCTCCTGGCCGACGTGCCCGCGGCCGAGGCGCCCGAGGCCGTGGACGCGGACGCCGCGGCGGGCACCCCGCGGGCCGTGGCCGCGCTCGTGCAGTCGCTCGACACCGGGGCGCTCGACGGCACGGGCGGCGACGGCGCGGCGCCCGCCGCCGGGTCGAAGCGGACCCGACGCAACGGGCGGGCCCCCAGGGCGGCCGGCGAGCGGCGGTCGCGCGGGGCGCGGCAGGCGCCCGACGCGCAGGCCGA
>JANJTH010000943.1 GCA_024711205.1 Planctomycetota bacterium
CGCGCAGGCGCTCGCCGGGCTCGGCGGCGTCGTCGACGAGGGGGGGCTCCGGGCGGACGCCGGCGGCCCCGGGCCGCCGCCGGACCTGATCGTCCTCGAGGCCGCCTCGTCCTCGGACCTGGCGGCGGCGGCGGCCGTGCGCGCCGGCGCCTCGCGGCTCGCCCTGCCGCTCGTCGTGACCGGCCCGCTCGACGACGACCTCGTGGCCCGGGCCTACGCGGTGGGCGCCGACGAGGTCCTCGTCGAGCCCGTCGAGCCCGAGGACCTCCGGCGCGCGGCGGTCGTGCTCCTCGAGCGGAGCGCGCGCCGCCGGCTCGCCGCGGCCGGCCCCGCCGGCGCCGCCCGCTGGGAGCTCGGGGCGGTGCTCGGGCGCGGGCAGACGGCGACGATCTACCGGGCGCGGCGCCGCGAGGACGGGGCGGTCATGGCGCTCAAGCGCCTGGCCCCGGGCGCGCCCCCCGAGGAGCGCGCGCGCCTGCTCGCGGAGGCCGACCTCCTGCGCGCGCTCGGCCACGTGCCGCACGTCGTGCGGGTGCGCGACGCGGGCGTGGACGCCGGCGCGACCTACTGCGCCATGGACCTCGCGCCCGGCGAGACGCTGCGGGCGCTGCTCGAGGCGCGCGGGCGGCTCGAGCCGGGCGCGGCCGCGGCCGTCGTCCGGGCGCTGGCCCGCGCCGCCGCGGCCCTCGCGGCCGAGGGCGTCGTGCACGGCGACCTGAAGCCCTCGAACGTCCTCGTCGGCCCCGGGGGCGAGGTCACGGTCGTCGACTTCGGGCTCGCGCACCGCGCGACGGAGCCGACGCCCGAGCGGCGGGGCGGCACGCTGACGCACCTCGCGCCCGAGGTCGTGCGGGGCGGCGCGACGACCGCCGCGAGCGACGTCTACGCGCTGGGCGTCACGCTCCACGAGGCGCTCGCGGGCGCGCACCCCTGGGCGTCGGCGCCCGGCGCGGACCTCGCGGCCGCCAAGGTCGAGGGCCTCGCGCCCGACCTCGGCGGGCTCCTCGCGCTCGACGCGCCCGCGGGCCTCGTCGCGGCCGTCGAGGCGTGCCTCGCGGGGGCGCCCGCCGGGCGCCCGACCGCGGAGGAGCTGGCCGCGGCGCTCCTGCCCTACGCCGCGGCCGAGTGAGGCGGCGCGGCCCGCCCCGCAGGGTGGGCCGCGCGGCGCGCGGTCAGTTCCCCGTGAGCCCCCCCACGATCCCGCGGCTCGTCGCGTCGCCGCCCTGGAAGGCGCTCAGGTCGATCGTGACCGTCTTCGAGAAGATGAACGCGCCGGCCGTGACCTTCGCGACCGGCTTGCCGCCCTCGCGGGTGAACACGACCTTCTTGAGCCCGTAGAGGTCGTCGCGCGTCTCGCCGACCTTGAGCCCGGTGATCTCGTCGATCGTCGCGTCGTGGGCGCCCGCGACGCGGAGCCGGGCCCGGACCCGCTTGTCGAGCTCGATCGCGCCGCGGTCGCCGAGCGCGAGGACCGTCTTGCGGCTCCGGTCGATCTCGATCCGGTCGCCGCGCTTGCTGAGGCGGGTCGTGGGCGCGAGCAGGTCGTGGAGCATGCCCGAGGTGGGCGCCTGCGCGAGCTGGAGCGCGCGGCGGACCTGGGCCTCGCCGAGCTGGAAGTCGGGGAGCTGCCCGAGCCCGCGCATGAAGGCCATGGCCGGGTTCGCGCTCGTCCCGCTCTCGCGGATCAGCGCGACGAGGCGCTCGGTCGGGTCCTGGGCGCGCGCGGGCGCGGCGGCCGCGGCGACGAGGAGGAGGAGGGCGGGGAGGGTCCGGGCGGCCAGCGTGCGGAAGGTCATGGGGGTCCGTCTCCGAAGCAGGCGGCGCGGAGCCGCGCGGTGAGGTCGAGGCGCCGCTGGCCGTCGAGGCCCTGCAGCACGAGGTGGTCGTCGGGGGTCACGTAGGCGACGCGGTCGGCGCCGACCCAGCGCGGCGCGGACGCGGGCGTCTCGGTCGGGACCGGGCGCGAGGCCGCGAGGTCGTCGACGTGGGCGAGGCGCAGGGCGCCCTCGAGCGAGGGCTCCTCCGGCGCGGCGCGCGTGAACAGGAGCCGCCCGTCCGGCGCGAGGGCCGGCCACAGGTCACAGACGCCGGTCGCCTCGCCGGCGAGGGGCGCGGGCTGGCCGAGCTCGACCCGGGCGAGGCCGAGCGGCGTGTCGCCCGCGGGCAGCGTGCAGACGAGCCGCCCGCCGCGCCCCGGGGCCACCCACACGACGGCGGCGAGCTCGCCCTCGTGGAGCACGCGGCGATCGCCGCCCTTGAGCGCCACGAGCGCGCCCGGGCCCGAGGACCAGGGCTCCTCGCGCTCACCGCGCGCGACGCCCGCGACGAGGACGTCGCCGGCCCAGGCGAAGCCGGGCAGCGCGCCCTCGACGCGCAGCAGCTCGCGCCCGTCGGCGAGCGCGTGCACGCGCAGCGTGCCGGGGAGGCCCAGGCGCTCGACCTCGAGCAGGGCGACGCGCGCCCCGTCGGGCGACGGCGTGGGCTGGACGAGCCGCCGCTCGCCCCGGAGGACCTCCGTGGGCTGCCCGGCGCGGTCGAACCGCACGAGGCGCGTCCGGTCCTCGATCGCGAGGGCGGCGCCCTCGGGCAGCGCGCGCGGCCAGGCCAGCGCGCGCGGGGTGCGGGTCAGGGCCGTGGCCTCGCCGGTCGTCGGGTCGACCCACGCGAGGCAGCGCTTCGCCTTGCCGTCACCCACGGCCGCGGCGCGACCCGCCGCGTCGCAGGCGACGAGGAGTCGCCCGTCGGGCGCCACGTCGAACACGAGCACGTCGTCGCAGCCCGCCAGGGCGAGCGCGGCGACGACGAGCACGGGTTGCAGGCAGCGCACGTTCACGTCGAGCCTTGTAGCACGGGGAGGGCCAACGGCCTAAGTCGTTGGGCCGAAAGCGAGACGCGTATGAACTCGGCCATGCGACGTGCAGCGAAACCGAGAAGGATGCGCGTCACTGGCCTTGAGACGGACCGGCCGTGGACACGAACGGGGGAGGGCCGGGGGGAGGGGAAGAAGAGGGGGGAGGGGAAGTAGAGGGGGGAGGGGAAGAGGCCGCAGCCGGCCAGACTGCCACCGTGAACCGAAGAGAGTGCGCTGCGCTCGGTGGTGGCGCGGACGGGGACGCGCTCACGCGGGGAACGGAGGGAAGGTCCATGCCCGACCGCGGGAACGGAAACGGGAACGGGAACGGGAACGGGAACGGGAACGGGAACGGGAAGAAGGAACGGGAAGAAGGAACGGGCTACGCAGGATTTTCGAGGCAGGAGGAGGGGAAGAAGAGGGGGAGGGGAAGAGAAGAAGGAGGGCAAGGGCAAGGGCAAGGGCAAGGGCAAGGGCAGGAGGGCGGCCGGGGTTGACCATGGGGGAGTGGTCTCGGACAGTCGAGGGCATGCCCCGCGCCAGGATCTCCACCGGGATCGAGCTCGACTACGAGGACCAGGGCGCCGGCCCGCCGGTCCTCCTCGTCATGGGGATCGGGGCCCAGTGGATCCACTGGCCCGACGCCTTCGTCGACGCGCTCGTCGCGCGCGGGCTGCGCGTCCTCCGCTACGACAACCGCGACGTCGGGCACTCGACCTCGCTCGACCACCTGGGCCGCCCGCCGCACGCGGGGTGGCTGCTCCTGCGCGGGCTCGTCCGGCGCGGGCGCGGGGTGCCGTCGCCCTACCGGCTCGACGACATGGCGACCGACGGGGTCGCGCTGCTCGACGCGCTCGGGCTGCCCGGCGCGCACGTCGTCGGCGCGTCCATGGGCGGCATGATCGCGCAGGCCATGACGCTCGCGCACCCGACGCGCGTGCGCTCGCTCGTCTCGATCATGTCGGGGCCCGGCCGCCGCCGGGACCTGGGCCGCCCGAAGGCGCTGCTCGCGCTCCTGTCGGGCCCGGCGCCGCGCACACCCGAGGAGGCGGGCGAGCGCCTCGTGCGCCTGTTCCGCGCGATCGGCAGCCCCGGCTTCCCGCTCGAGGAGGAGGGCCTGCGCGCGCTCGGCCGGCGCGCGTTCGAGCGCGACGGCGGCCCCAACCGCGACGGGTTCGCCCGGCAGATGGCCGCGATCGTGACCTCCGGCACGCGCCGCCACCTCCTGCCCACGATCACGGCGCCCACGCTCGTCCTCCACGGCGAGGACGACCCCTTGATCCCGGTCCGGGCCGGCCGCGCCACGGCCGCCCTGATCCCGGGCGCGCGCCTGCGGACCTTCCCCGGCATGGGCCACGACCTGCCCCGCGCGCTCTGGCCCGCGCTCGCCGACGCGATCGCCGAGCACGCCCACGCGGCCGAGGCCCTGGCCGCGCCGCGCCCCGCGCTCGTCGCCGCGGGCTGAGCCGCGCGAGGGAGGGCGGGCCCGGCCGGCCCGTCACGCCCGCGCTATGCTGGGCGCATGTCTGGCGCCTCGCTGCTCGTCGACGGCCTCGAGATCCCGGCGGAGGTCCACACGCTGGACGGCTTCCGGGCCTGGCGCGCGTCGCTCGGCGAGCGCGCGCCGCGCGCCTGCTTCGTCTCCGGGGAGGTCCACGTCGAGATGTCGCCGCAGGACTGGCGGAGCCACCTCTCCGTCGCCTCCGACCTGAACGCGCAGCTCGCGCTCCTCGCGCGCCGGCTCGACGTCGGGCGCTACTTCGAGCAGGGCGGCTGGCTGACGAACGAGGCCGCCGCGCTCTCGACCGAGCCCGACGGGCTGCTCGTGCGCTGGGAGACGTTCGCGGCCGGCGAGGCGCGGGTGGACGGCTGCGAGCTACGCGGGCGCGCCGACATGGTCCTGGAGGTCGTGAGCCGCTCCTCGGAGCGCAAGGACACGGTCCGGCTCGTCGACGCCTACACCCGCGCGCGCGTCGGGGAGTACTGGATCGTCGACGCCCGCTCCGGCCCGCCCCAGGTGCGGGTCCTCGACCTCTCCGCGCCGTCCCCGCGCGAGGTCGGCCCGGACGCCGAAGGCTTCTTCCCCTCACGCGCCTGGGGCGGGTCCTTCCGCCTCTGCTGGGGCCACGACCGGGTCGGCCTGCCGACGGTCGAGGTCGAGCACCGCGCCGGTCCCACGGCCTGATCCCCCGGGCCCGACGGCCCCGCCCCACCCCGCAGGGCAGCGCCCCCCCCACCCAGGCCGACCCCGGGCCCCATCCCCATCCGATAGGCGGGGAAGCGGGGGCCGCCGCCCGGGGCCCCCCCTTCCCCGCCGCTCGGCCGGGGGCGGTCCAGGGGAGGCCGTAGGGCACGGCCCGCCGG
>JANJTH010000036.1 GCA_024711205.1 Planctomycetota bacterium
GCGCGCCACGCGCGCGCGGGCGCCCTCGCCCGCGCGCCGCCGCCCGCGAGCCAGTCGTCGAGCGCCGCCGCCAGGGCCGCGGCGTCCGGGTGGCGACGGGCCGGGTCCTTGGCCAGGCAGCGCAGGCAGAGCGCCTCGAGCGCGGCGGGGACCCCGGGCCGGCGCGTGGAGGGCGGGATCGGCGGCCGCTGGACCGTGGCCACGAGCGCCTCGTAGGTGTCGGCCCCCTCGCACGGCGGATGCGCGGTGAGCGCCGCGTAGAGCAGCCCGCCCAGCCCGTACACGTCCGCCGCAGGCCCCGCCGCGTGCCCCTCGCCCAGGGCCTGCTCCGGGGCCATGTAGCCGAGGGTGCCGAGGATCGCGCCCGAGCGGGTGAGGCGCGCGACGTCCTCGCCCGCGAGCCCCGCGAGGCCGAGGTCGGCGACGAACGGGGTCCCGGCCCGGTCGATCAGGATGTTGTCGGGCTTGAGGTCGCGATGCACGACGCCCTGCGCGTGGAGCGCGGCGACCGCGCGCGCCAGCGTCCGCACGAGCCGCGCCGCCGCCTCGGGGGCGAGCGGCCCCGCGCGCAGGCGCGCCTCGAGGGTCTCGCCCTCGATCAGGTCCATGACGAGGTAGGGCCGCCCGTCGACGAGGCCCGCGTCGCGGAGGCCCACGAGGTTGGGATGCCGGACGCGGCGCAGGGCCTCGACCTCGCGCTCGAACCGGGCCACGCGCGGCGCGGCGCCCGGGTCGGCCGCGGAGGGCGGCGCGGCGAGGAGCTTGATCGCGACGGGCGCCCCGATCTCCGGGTCGCGCCCCCGGAGCACCTGGCCCGCCCCGCCCCGGGCGAGCGGTGCCTCGACGATCCAGCGTCCGATCCGGCGCTCCACGTCGGACAGTCTCCGCGCGGGACCACCGGCCGAGCAACCCGGGCCAGGCCGGCGCCCGGCCGACCTCATCCGCCGCCGGCGCCGGCGCGGACGATGGCGAGGTTCAGGGCGGTCGCGAAGCCGACCCAGGCCAGGGTCGGGGCCATGAGCAGCCCGGCGGCCGGCCGCACGCGCCAGAAGGCGGCCGCGGCCGCCGCGAACACGGCGCACAGGGCGACGATCACGGCCGCGGCCGCCCCGGGGGCCCGCAGCGCGAAGAACGCCCCGGACCAGGCGACCTGGAGCGCGAGCTGCGCCGCGTGCAGCCCGAGCGCGGCGCGCACCCCGGGGGCGCGCCAGCCGACCCGCGCCACGTGCCAGGCGGCGACGGCCTGCAGCGCGTAGAGCGTCGTCCACACGGGCCCGAACACCCGCGCGGGCGGCGTCCACGAGGGCTTCGGCAGCGCGTCGTACCAGGGCCCGAGCCCCGCGGCGGTGAGCGCGCCGCCGAGGGCGGCCACGAGGAGGACCGCGGCGATCGAGGTCGCGAGGAGCGCGGCCGATGCGAGCGGTCCCGGGGGGCCGGGCGGCAGGGGGGCTCCGGGCGCGCCAGCGGGCGGTGTGGCAGGGAAGGGGTCGGTCACGGCTGGACTCCTCGGGCCGCCCAGGCGGCCTCATGGCGCCGGGGTCACCTCGACCCGGAGGGCGTGGGGGGCCTGGTTGTTCGCCGAGAAGATCGTACGCAGGCGGACCACGCGCCGCGCGCCGGGCGGGACCACCACGTCGACGAGCGGCGTCGCCCCGCGCGCGCCCGAGCGCTGGAGCACGTGGACCCAGGCGCTCGGGGGGCGGGCCGCGCGGCCGTCCTCGACCACGACCTCGAACGTGCCGCGGAACGCGCGCGGCGCGGCGGGGGCGGCCAGCGAGTCGAGGTAGACGGCGACGCGCTGCGCCGTCGCGGTCGGGTTCTCGAGCGGCGCCGCGAGCCGGAGCTCGGCCCCGTAGCTGCCCCAGGCCCGGTAGGCCGACGAAGGGTTGCGGGCGAGCATCGGCCCCGCCATGCGCTCGGCCTCGGCGCCGCGCAGCGCGTTCCAGCCGAACCGCCAGGTCCCGGGGGTCGCGAGCAGGGCCCGCCCGTCCGCGTCGTTCGCGAGGGTCCCCGACCAGGTGCTCGCGGCGACGACGCCCGCCACGCGCCCGAAGATCAGCGCGCCCGAGGTCGCCCCTGGCGGGGACGGCTCGCGGTCCTCGGGCCCGCGCGGGAGGAGCCGGCCCGCGCGGAGGGCCCGCTCGAGGGCCGCCGCGTCGGGCGCGGCCGGCAGGTAGAGGACCGCGGCCTGCACCGGCGCCTCCGCCACGAGGTCCGCGTGGGTCATGCGCTCCTGGCGCGGCAGGACCGGGCGCACGAGCAGCGCGACGGCGCGCCGGGGCGGGACGACGACCTCGTCCGGGGTCGAGGGGGAGCCGCTCCGCGCGCGGGCCGGGTTGGACCGCCCTCCCTCCGCTCGGTCGGCCCACCCCAGCGCTCCCGCGTCGCTCGGCCGCCAGCCCCGCAGCGCCGCGGACGCGGCGGCGTCGCCGGGCCCGCTCGGGCGAGGCCTCACCGGGTCCCGCTCGATCACCTCGTCGGGGAGCTGGAAGTCCCGATAGGGCGCCTCGCCGGTCGCGGCCGAGGCGAGCGCATGGACGCGGACGCGCGCCGGCGCGTCGCCGGGGGCGAACAGCACGATGACCTGGTGGAGCGCCCGCCCCGCGCGGTTCTGGTTCGAGGCGAAGATCCGGAACCGCCCCTGGAACGCGTGGTCGAGGTGCGCCCGGGGCTCGGCGCGCCCGGCGGGCGAGAGCGTGGAGGCCGCGATCACGCGGTCCCCGTCGATCGACGTGATGACCTCGGGGTCGTTCGCGTGGAGCATGGGGCAGCGGTCGGCGCCCTCGACGAAGCCGCCCCGGGCCCAGTGGAGCTCGCCCTGCGGCAGCGACGGCGCGAGGGCCGGGCGCTGGTGAAGGACCTCCGTGGCCGCCCCGGGCGCCGTCCAGCCGCCCACGAGCGCGCCGCCCGGGGTCAGCGTCCAGCGACCGCGCAGCGGGGCCCCGCCGCCCGCGCCCCCGAGCGCGCCGGCGATCCCGGGGCTCGGCCTGGCCTCGACGACGAGGTCGGCCCCCTCGACGCGCCCCAGCCCGCCCCACGCCGCCCGACCGGCCGGCCCCTCGCGCCAGCCGCGGACGTCGAGCCCCGCGCCC
>JANJTH010000045.1 GCA_024711205.1 Planctomycetota bacterium
GTCGCGGGGGGGGCGGCCCGCGCGCGGTCGGGGCGGACGCGGTCGGCGACGGACCGGCGGCCGCCGGGCGCGCGCGCGGCCGCCACGGTCGCGACGACCTCCGCGATCGCCGGGCCGCGCGCCCCCTCGCCCAGGAGCCCGTGGCAGGTCACGAGGTCGAACGCGCCGCCGGGCGCCTCGCGGCGCGCGTCGCCGGCCACGAACCGGACGGCGCACCCGTCGGGGACCCCGAGCGCGCGGAGCGGGGCGGCCCGCGCGGGGTCGTGCGGGCGGTCGCGCCGCGCCGCCATGCGCCGCTCGAACGGGCACGGGCTCGTCCCCACCACGTCGACGAACGGCCCGGCGCCGGCCGCGCCGGAGCGGGCTTGCCCGAGCGCCGCCGCGAGCTCCCAGGTCCCCTCGCCGGTGCCGCAGCCGACGTCCCAGGCGCGCACGGCCGGGCGCCCGGCGAGGCGCGCCGCGAGGTCCGCCACGCGCTCGGCGTAGCGCCCGAGCGTCGACCCGAGCGCGGGCGGGGCCGCGAGCGCGAACACGAGGTGCGTCGCGACGCGGGCGTCGCGCCCGACCGCGGCGACGAGGGCAGACGGCCGCCCCCAGGCCCGGACCCACGGGACGTCACGGCGCAGGTCGTCCCAGCCGCCCGCCCGCGCCAGCGGGCCCCGCTGGAGCGGCCGCCGCCCGCCGGGGCCCAGCGCGTCGAGGCCGGGGCCGAGCCACGCCTCGACGAGCGCCGTCAGGTCGCGCGCGAGGACCTCGCCCGGGAGGTGGTCCGAGAGGGCCGGGGCCGCCTGGCAAGCGGGACCCGGGCCGGTGGGGTGCCCGACGGGCGTCGCGAGCGCCCCGGCCCCGAGCGCTGCGACGGCGCGCTCCTCCTGCGCCGCCCACCAGGCCACGCGGGTCGCGACCTCGGCCGGGGCCGGCCCGCCTCCCACCTCGAGCCACGGCGCCCCGTCAGCCTCCACGCGCAGCCCCGCCCCGCCGCGCGCCACCCCCGCGCGGCCCCCCGAGCCTACGGCCCGCCGGCCGGTCGCCCCCGGGCCACGGCGTCGCCGCCCCGCTCCTCCGCTCAAGTCGTTGTGCGGCAGAGCCAGGGGGCCCACCCCCGGGCTCCGGGCGGGCCCCCGCGGAGCCCGTCGCCTTTGTCGGACCCGGGTGGTATGACACTGCCCGCATGGCGGGATCCATCGTCGATCGGCTCGAGCAAGGCAAGCTCCGCTTCCTCGTCGAACAGCAGGGGACCCTCCTGTTCGCGTCGGATCGGCCGGGGCTCCTCCCGCTCCGCGACGCCGTGTTCGAGCACGGCCGCCTGCTCGACGGGGCGGACGTCGCCGTGCCGGCCTGCGGGCTCGGCTGCGCCTACCTCATGCTCTTCGCGAAGGCGGGGCGCGTGTTCGCGCGCGTCATGTCGCGCGAGGCCCACCGGGCCCTGGCCGAGGAGGGGATCGAGCACGCGGCCGGGCAGGTCCTCGAGCGCCTCCCGGAGGAGCACCGGGCCGCGCACGAGCCGCTCGACGTCCGGGCGCGCGCGGCCGTGACCCCGCTCGCCTTCGTCGAGGACGTCCGCCGGCTGACCGAGTAGCCGGTGGCCGCCGACGCCTCCGGGCTCGTCGACCTCGCGGCCCTGACCGCGCTGTTCGAGCAGGCGATCCCGTTCAACCGCCACCTCGGGCTGCGCGTGGACGCGCTGGCGCGGGGGCGCGTCGCGATCCGCCAGCCGTTCGGCCCGCACCTGATCGGCGACCCGACCCGCCCGGCGCTCCACGGGGGCGTGATCGCGACGCTCGCCGACACGGCGGGGGGGCTCGCCGTCTTCACGCGGACCGAGCCGGGCGACCGCGTCGCGACGATCGACCTCCGCGTCGACTACCTCCTGCCCGGGCGCGGCGCCGACCTCGTCGCGCGCGCCGAGGTCCTCCGCCTCGGCAACCGCGTCGGCGTGTCCTCGATCGAGGTCGTGCACCCGGACGAGCCCGACCGCCTCGTGGCGGTCGCGAAGGGCGTCTACACGGTGAAGCGCGCCGCCGAGTCGGGCGGCCCCGGACCGGGCGAAGGCCCTGGCGCCGCGGCGTTTTGCGTTGGTGGGCCCGGGGCACCCGGCTAGAATCGGCGCACGATGTCCAAAAACCGCTGTCCGCTCCGACACCCACCCGGGTCGTCGCGCAGCGCGTCAACGTGCCGTGGGCCGTGGGCTTGACGCCGGAGCGGGCGTCGCCCGCCGGGTTTGGCCCGGACCTTGAAGCGCACCCGTCGACTGGGGGCTCCATGACGACCGCTACCGTCTCCGAACGGCTCGCCTTCACGGCGGCGCCGACGCTCGGCGCCATGCTCGAGGAGCGCGCGCGCGGGCCGCAGGGCGACGACATCCGCTTCCTGTTCGTGGGCAAGGACGACTGCCCGCCCGACCGCGCGCCCCAGGGCGAGGACGAGTCGGTCGTGTTCTCGTACGCCGAGGCCTGGGACCTCGCGCGGCGCGCCGCCGCGCACCTCGAGGCCCGCGGCGTGCGCCACGGCGACCGCGTGCTCCTCGTCCTGCCCACGGGCCCGTCGTTCCTGGCCGCGTTCCACGGCTGCCAGGTGCTCGGCGCGATCCCGGTGCCCGTCGTCCCGCCCGTGTCGCTCACGCGCATGGACGACCACATGGCGCGGATCGCGCGCGTCGCGCAGGTGTGCGAGGCCTCGGCCGTCGTCGTGAACGAGCAGCTCCTCGCGATCACGGGCCTCGTGCGGAGCCGGTTCCGCGAGGCGCGCGGCGCGCTCTCGAACGTGATCTTCGGGCGCGACCTCCTGCGCGAGGACGTCGCGCTCGACGGCCTGCGCGCGACGGCGCCCTCGGCGCCCGGCATGCTCCAGTTCACGTCGGGCAGCACGGGCGACCCGAAGGGCGTCGTGCTCCCGCACACGAGCCTGCTCGCGAACATCCTCGCGATCGGCCGCGCGGCCGAGTTCCAGCCGGGCGACGTCGCGCTGGCCTGGCTGCCGCTCTTCCACGACATGGGCCTGATCGGGCACTTCCTCGCCGCGACGGCCTGGGGCCTCCCGCTCGTCCTCATGCCGCCCGAGACGTTCATTCGCCGGCCGCGCGAGTGGCTGCGCGCGATCTCGCGCTACCGCGGCTCCTGCAGCGCGGCGCCGAACTTCGCCTACAGCCTGTGCGTGAAGAAGTGCCGCGACCGCGACCTCGAGGGGGTCGACCTCTCGTCGTGGCGCGTCGCCTTCTGCGGGGCCGAGCCGATCAACCACGAGACGGTGCTCTCCTTCCGCGAGCGGTTCGCGGGGCACGGGTTCCGCCCGGGCACGTTCTTCCCCGTCTACGGCATGGCCGAGTTCTCGCTCGCGGCGACCTTCCCGCGCCCGCAGACGCCGCCGCGCCTCGACCGCGTGCGCCGCCACGACCTCGAGGAGCGCGGGGTCGCGTCCCCGGTGGACGCGCCCGCGGCGGTCCCGGACGGCACGGACGTCGTCACGTGCGTCGGCGTGGGCCGGGCCATGCCGGACCACGACCTGCGGATCGTCGACGCCGAGGGCCGCCTGGTCCCCGACCGGCGCGTGGGCGAGATCGAGGTCCGCGGTCCGTCCATGATGTCCGGGTACTACCGGGCGCCGCTCGCGACGGCCGAGGCGATCCGCGACGGCTGGCTGCGCACGGGCGACATGGGCTACGTCGTCGACGGCGAGCTGTTCGTGACGGGCCGGCGCAAGGAGATGATCATCAAGGGGGGGAAGAACCTCTACCCCATGGACATCGAGGCCGCGGCCGGGCGCGTGGACGGGATCCGCGTCGGCTGCTGCGCGGCGTTCGGCGTGTCGAACACGGCGCGCGGGACCGAGGACCTCGTGCTCGTGTGCGAGACGCGGGTCGAGGACGCCGAGGCGCGCGCCGCGCTCGTCGCCGCCGTGCGGACGGCCGTGCTCGAGGCGGTGGGCGCGACGCCCGACGCGGTCGTGCTCGTCGAGCCGGGGACGGTCCCCAAGACCTCGTCGGGCAAGATCCAGCGCGACCTCATGCGCAAGCGCTACGCGTCGGGCGACCTCAAGGCCGGGCGCGCGACGCTCATGACCTTCGTGCGCCTGCGCGTCGCGCAGACGCTCGAGCGGGTGCGGACGCGCGCGATCCCGCGCCTGCTCGGCCGCCGGCGCTAGCGCGCCCCGGGCGCCGCGCGAGGCCGCGAGGGGCCGCTCGTGGACGACCTCCTCCAGCGGCTCGAGCGCGCGTGGACCCAGTCGCCGGGCGACGTCGACCTGCGGGCCGACCTCGCGCGTGCGCGCCTGCGGGCGGGCGACGCGCGCGGCGCGCTCGCGCTCGCGCGGGGGCTGCCGGGCGACGCGGGCCTGCGCG
>JANJTH010000081.1 GCA_024711205.1 Planctomycetota bacterium
CCCCCTCCCCGCCGCGCTGCCGAGCGCGCCCGGCGGGGGGCGGGCGCGCGCGCCCGCGGGGCGCGCGCCGCCCTGGGGCGCGCCGCGGCGGGGGGGGCCGCGCACGGCCGGCTCGACCCGCGGATCGTCGCGCACACGGCGCGGCTCGAGGGGCGCGCGTCCGCCGACCCGGCCGAGCCGCTCCACCACCTGCGGGCCCGGCTCGCGGCCGAGGTCCTCGGGCAGGCGGGCGTCGCGCGGTTCCGCGACGCAACGGGCGACCTCCTGCCCGCCGGGGTCCGCGGGCACCGCGTCGCCCTCGTCGACGTGACGGGCGACGGCGCGCCCGACCTCCTCGTCGCCGGGACGCGCCTGTTCGTGAACGACGGGGCCGGCCGCCTGGTCCCCCGCGAGGTCCCCGGGCTGGCCGGCGTCGGCGGCGTCGGGGGCGTCCTCGCCGACGTCGACCGCGACGGCGACCTCGACCTGTTCGTGCTCGGGCACGGCCCCGGGGGCGACCGGCTCCTCCGCAACGACGCGACGCCGGGCGAGGTCCGCTTCGTCGACATCACGGAGGCCGCCGGCGTCCCGGGCGGCGTGCGCGACGACCACCCCACCGAGGGCGCGGGCTGGGGCGACCTCGACGGCGACGGCTGGCCCGACCTCTACGTCGCGAACTACGAGCTGCCGGGCGAGCCGCTCGGGCGCGCGACGCCCGACCGCCTCTACCTGAGCGACGGGCGCGGCGGGCTCCGCGACGCCTCGGCGCTCCTCGGCGGCGTCCCCCACCGCTGCGGGCGCGGGGTCGTGCTCGCCGACCTCGACGGGCGCGGGCGCGCGGCCGCCTACGTGGGGAACTACCGGCTCCAGGCGAACACACTGTGGGTCCACGCGGGGCGCGGCGCGGACGGCGCGGAGGCCCTGCGCGACGAGGCGCCACGCCGCGGCGTCGCCGGGACGAACGTGCGCGGCGCCTACGGGCACACGATCGGCGTGACCGCGGGCGACCTCGACCTCGACGGCCGCGTGGACCTCGTGGTCGGCAACCTCGCGCACCCGCAGTGGATCGAGTTCAGCGACGCGACGCGGCTCTACCTCCAGGGCGCCGACGGCCGGTTCCGCGACGTCCGGGCCGCCGCGGGCGTCGCGTTCGAGGAGACGCACAGCAACCCGACGCTCCTCGACGTCGACGACGACGGGGACCTCGACCTCCTGCTCACGGCGACCTACGCGGGCCGGCCGACCCAGCTCTGGCGCAACCGCCGGGTCGAGACGGGCGCGCTCGCGTTCGAGGACGTGACCTGGGGCGCCTCGCTGCGCGGCTTCGACGGCTGGGGCAGCGCGGCCGCCGACGTGAACGGCGACGGCCGGCAGGACCTCGTCGTGTGCGAGGGCGGGCGCGTGCGCCTGCTCGTGAACGAGGGGCCCGCGCCGGCGCCCCCCCGCCCTGATGGCGGCGCGCCCCAGGCCCGCAGCGTGCGCGTGCGGCTCGTCGGGGCCCGCGGCGACACCTGGGGGGCCGGGGCCACGGCCACGCTGCGCACGCCGGACGGGCTCGCGCTCGTCCGGCAGGTCCTGCTCGGCGAGGGCACGGGCTGCCAGTCGGAGCCGATCCTCCACTTCGGGGTCGGCGCGCGCGCGGGCCCGTTCACGCTCGAGGTGCGCTGGCCCGCGGTCGGACCGGAGGGGGCGCGCACGAGCGAGGTCGCGCTCGGTCCGGGGCGCCACGAGGTCCGCGAGCCCGAGGCGCGGGACGAGGCGAGCCCGGCGGGGGAGTAGCCCGGCGCGCAGCGGAACCGCGGGCCTACGGCTCCGCGTGGACGGCGATCACCTGGTGGCTCGTCGCGAGGAGCCGGCCGTCGGGCGCCCACAGCGCGCCCTCCTCCTCGGAGAACCCCGCGCGCGTGGCCCGCGAGCGGGCCAGGACGAGGAGCGGCGTCCCGGGCGGGACGGCGGGCGCGGGCGGCCCCACGAGCGCGCAGTGCATGGAGACGGTCCCCACGGGCCAGGGGCGGGTGAGCCGCACGAACAGCGCGGGCGGCCAGGCGTCGAGGAGCGCGACGCGGGACGCGGCGTCGTCGGGCGTCGGCTCGAGGAACCAGGTCCAGCCGCCGAGCGCGGCCTCGGCCGCGGGGCCCGAGACGATCTCCTGGCCGACGCAGCGCGCGTGACCTACGTGCTGGCAGTAGACGGGCAGGCCCACGGCGGGGGCCCAGCGCGGGAGGGCCGCCGCCGGCGGGACGGCCGGCATGGACGGCGGCGCGTCGTCGACGACCTCGGGGCGCGCGCGGCCGAACGTCGCGGTCGCGTGCGCGAGCAGCCGGTCGCGCCGGCGCAGCGCGGCCGCGAGGAAGCTCACGCCGAGCCCCGCGCGCAGGACCTCGACCGTGACCTCGGCCGGGCCCGGCCGCACGGGCGCGCAGAACACGACCGAGAGCGCGCGCAGCGGGCGCTCCGGTCCGGCGGCCGACGCCCCGGCCGGCTCGGCGACCTCCGCCTCCATGGCTCGCACGAGCCAGGCCGCCACGAGCCCGCCGAACGCGCCGGGGCCCTGGAGCCACGTCGGGTCGGCCTCGACGGCGAACCGCCCGGCCCCGAGCGGCCGCACGGCGCTCGCGGCCCCGAACCCCGGGCCGATCGTGCTCGCGCCGGGTGACGCCGCCGTCACGCGCCGGGCGCCGTCGCCGCGGAGCGGCGCGCCACGACGAGGAGGTGCCCGTCGGGGTCGAGGCTGTAGGCCGCGTCGTCGCCCCAGCTCCGCGGCGCGAGCGGGCTCAGCTCCCGCGCGCCCGCGGCGAGCGCGCGCGCGTGCAAGGCGGCCGGGTCGTCGACCGTCAGGTACAGCTCGCCCCGCGGCGCCGCCCGGGCGGCCGTCGGGTCGACCTGGCCGTCGAGGAGCCGCGCGATCCCCTGCTCCGGCATGAGCCCGAGCGCGACCCCCGGCCCGAGCGCGAGCTGGGTCATGCCCGGCACGTCGAGGTCGGGCGCGCGGTCGAGCACCTGCGCGTAGAACCGCGCGCTCCGCGCCTGGTCGGCGACGAACAGGATCACGTCGACCCGCTGGACCAGGGTCATGGGGCCCTCCAGCCCCACTCTCGCATCCCCCTCGCGCTCTACACCCTTGCCCTTGCCCTCGCCCTTGCCCTTGCCCTCCCTCCTTCTCTTCCCCTCTCCCTCCCCTCCTCCTCTCCCTCTCCATCTTCCCCTCCTCCTCCTCCGTCCTGCCCTCCCCCACCACCGCACGCCGATCGGCTACCCTCCCGGCCGCGCGCCGCCGGCCGCGCGCCGGAGGTGGCCCGTGCTCGACGACCTCGCCTCGCTCGACCTGCTCGAGGCCTTCGCGCTCGCGCCCGACCGGGCCGCGTTCGCGCGCGAGCTCGTGCCGGGGACCGAGGTCGGGCGCCTGCTCCAGGCCCTCGCGGCCGAGCAGGCGGGCGACCTCGACGCGCTGGAGCAGCTCCTCGATGCCTGGGAGGAGGAGCACGGCGAGGACGACCAGCTCGCGGCCGCGCGGACGCGCCTGCGCCTGCTCCGCTGGGAGCGCGACCCGGCGGCGCATCGCGACGCGGTGCGCGACGAGCTCGGCCTCGAGCTGCACCACCAGCGCCAGGTCGAGGGCGCCGAGCGGTCGCTCCCGACCCGCCTCGACGCGCGCGCGCTCGCGCTCGAGCCGTGGCTCGCGCGCGCCGTCGCCGCGAGCGTCAACCTCGACCGCGTGCGCGACCCCGCCCTCGAGCGGGTGCTCGACGGCGAGCTCGACTGGCAGCGCCGGCGCGCGCTCCTGGCGCGGCTGCGCCGGCCGACGCACCCGCGGCTCGTCGACCACGTGCTCGCGGACCTCGAGGCGCAGGGCGGCCGGTTCGGGGCCCACACGGTCCACGGGCTGCTCACCGACGCGCAGCTCGAGCAGCTCGCGCGCCGCCGGCCGCAGCTCCTCCGCGAGCGCGAGTACGTCGCGCTGCGCCTCGCGCGGCTCCTGCCCGGGGCCGACGTCGACCTCGCCCACGACCTCCCCGCGCGCGCGGCCTACCTCGAGCGCGTGCACGCCTTCGTGACCGGCCTCGAGGCGAGCTTCAACGCGCTCAAGGCCTGCGTCCTCGGGGCCCGCCTCGCGCTCGACCTCGCGCGCGGGCGCCCGACCGACCGCGACCTCCTGACCGCCTGGCTCGGGCTCCCGCGCCGCGCGGGCTGGACGCGCCACGAGCTGTGGCGGAGCACGGCCTCGGTCGAGTTCGCGGACGCGGGCGGCCACGACTGGTCGCCCGTGCTGCGCGACCGCGAGCCGCCCGCGCTCGACGGCGAGGACCTGCTCGAGCGCTGCCTCGCGCCGCTCCTCGCCGGGGCGGCCGACCTGCGGCCCTGGGACGCCTGGGTCGACCGCGACTGGCTCACGCGCCGCTGGGCGACCGCGAAGCTCCTCGCGGGCGCGCCGGAGCCCGAGCGCTGGGCGCGCCTGCTCGGCCCCGCCGCGTTCGCGGCCCTGACCGAGCGGACGGACATCGAGCTCGCGCCCGAGAACCCCGGCCGCTGGCCGGCGGCGGCCCCGGTCCGGCTCGAGGTCGACCTCAAGAACGTGCCCGCGCTCGTGGTCAAGGTGTTCGAGCTCGACGCGAAGAACATCTACCTCGCGACCGGGCGGGAGGTCGACACGACCCTCGACCTCGACGGCCTCGTGCCGAGCGAGGAGCTGACGCTCGCGCACGAGCACCCGCCGCTCCGGCGCGTCCGCCGGACCGTCGAGCTGCCGTCGCTCACCCGGCCGGGCACCTTCGTCGTCGAGCTGATCGGCGGCGGGAAGTCCAGCCGCGCCCTCGTCCGCAAGGGCGGGCTGCGCGTCGTCGACCGGGTGGCGGCGTCGGGCCACGCGCTGCTCGTCCTCGACGAGGAGGGGCGCCCGCTGCCCGACGCGAGCGCCTGGCTCGGCGACCGCGAGTACATGGCGGACGCGGGCGGCGAGGTCCGGCTCCCGTTCGCGGCGGCCGCGCGCCGCACGCCGCTCGTCGTGTGCCGCGGGCCGCTCGCGGCGCTCGAGGTCCTCGCGCACCGCCCCGAGGAGTACGAGCTCGCGGCCGGGTTCCACGTCGAGCGCGGGGCGCTCGTGCGGGGCGCGGAGGCCGAGGTGCTCGTGCGCGCCGAGCTGCGCCTCCACGGCGCCCCGGCCCCGCTCGCGCTGCTCGAGGAGGTGAAGCTCACGGTCGCGACGCGCGACCTCCACGGGACCGAGGCCCGGCAGACGCTCCCCCTCGCGCTCTCGCCGGACGGCGAGGCCACCCACCGCCTGCGGGTGCCCGACGACCTGGCCCACGTCTCGCTCGCGCTCGAGGGCGTGGTGGAGCTCGCGACCACGCGCGCGCGCGTGCCGCTCTCGGCCTCGCGCGCGCTCGCGCTGAACGGCGTCGACGCGTCGGAGCAGTTCGACGCGCTCCACCTCGTGCGCTACCACGACGCCGAGCGCGGCGAGGACGGCTGGGCCGTCGACCTGCTCGGCAAGGCCGGCGAGCCGCGGCCCGACCAGGCCCTCGTGCTCCGCTTCGAGCGGCCCGAGGTGTCGGACGTCGTCCAGGCGACGCTCCGCACGGACGCGCGCGGGCGCGTCGAGCTGGGCGCCCTGGAGGGGATCTCGGCCGTGTCGGCCCGCCCGCCCCGCGGGCAGGAGGGGCGCTGGGCGCTCCCGCGCGACCGCGCGGCCTGGCCGGGCGCGCTCCACCTGCGCGCGGGCGACGCCCTGGTCCTCCCCTACCCGGGCCGCGCGCGCGAGGCGGGCTGCCCGGGCCGGGCGGTCGCCGTGCTCCTCGAGCGCGCCCCGTCCCGGCGCGGCTACCTGCGCGACCTCACCGACCGGGTGCGGCTCGCGGACGGGCTGCTCACGGTCGCGGGCCTCGAGCCGGGCGAGTACGAGCTCGCGCTCACGGAGCCGGGCTTCGAGGCGGTGGCGCAGGTCCAGGTCGCGCGCGGCGAGGTGCGGGCGGGCTGGATCTGCGCGGGCCGGCGGCTGCTCGAGGCGACGCCGCGGCGCGCGCTCGCGCTCGACCCGCCGCGGGTCGAGCGGGACGGCGCGGGCGAGCGGGTCCGGCTCGTCGTGCGCGGGGCCGGGCCTCGCACGCGCCTCCACGTCGCGTGCGCGCGCACGGCGCCGGCCTTCGACCTGCACGACGGCCTGAGCCTGCCCCCGCGGCCGGGGCCGCGCGCGCTCGAGGTCGACCTCCCGGCGTCGGCCTACGTCTCGGGGCGCGACCTGGGCGACGAGTACCGCTACGTGCTCGAGCGGCAGCGCGCGCCGCGCCGGCCGGGGAACCTCCTCCCGCGCCCGGGGCTGCTCCTGAACCCCTGGGCCGTGCAGGAGACGCGCACCGACGTCGAGCACGCCAAGGAGGGCGGGGCCTACGGGCGCGCCGGCGGCGCGGGCGCGCGGCGCGAGGCGCGCATGCAGGCCTCCCCCGCGGCCGGGGCCGCGGGCGGCGGCGCGTTCCCGAACCTCGACGCGCTGCCCCCGGCGGTCCTGCTCGCGAACCTCCGGCCCACGCTCCTCGAGGGCGCGCCCGGCGGCGAGGGCGAGGGCGCGGTGGCCGAGCTCTCGCTCGACCGCGCGGCGCTCGGCCCGGGCACGGAGCTCGTGGTCCTCGCGGTCGACCCGCAGGCCGGGCAGGCCTCGCGGCACGCCGCGCTGTCCGACCCGGGCGCGGCCCCGCGCGAGGTGCGCCTCGTGGCCGGGCTCGACCCGCGCGCCCCGGTCGCGCAGCGCAAGCAGTGCTCCGCGGTGCTCCCGGGCGGCGCGCTCGCGCTGGCCGACCTCGCGACCTCGCGCGTCGAGGTCCAGGGCGCGCTCGGGCAGGTGCTCGGGCTGCTCGTGACCCTCTCGGACGACGTGGACGACCTGTCGGCCTGGCGCTGGCTCGCCGACTGGGCGGGGTTCGACGAGGCCGAGAAGCGGCGGCGGCTCTCGGAGCACGGCTGCCACGAGCTGCACGTGTTCCTGCGCTGGAAGGACCCGGAGTTCTTCGCCCGCGTCGTCGCGCCGCACCTGCGCAACAAGCTCCACAAGACGTTCCTCGACCGCTGGCTGCTCGAGGACGACCTGACCGGCTGGACGCGCCCGTTCGAGCACGGGCGGCTCAACGTGGCCGAGCGCGCGCTCCTCGCCGACCGCCTCGGGCCCGACGCGGCGGCCGCGACCGCGCGGCACCTCGACGACCTGCTCCACGGGGTCCCCCCCGAACCGCGCCGCGACGAGCGCCTGTTCGAGGCCGCGCTCGGCGGCTCGTCGCTCTCGACCGAGGACGCGCTGGGGATCGGCGGGGCGATCGCGCAGGCGCGCATGAGCGCCGAGGTCATGGCGATCTCCGACATGGCCCTCGAGCGGGGCATCACGATGGGCGGGGCCGCGCAGAAGGGCATGGCCATGCCCATGGCGTGCCCCGCGCCGGCGCCGAGCATGGGGCCGCCGGGCGCGCCCTCGGCGAAGATGAAGAAGTCGGCGGCGCCCGACCGCGCCCGGCGCGCGAAGGCCGACGAGGCGGAGGCCGAGGAGTGCGCCGACGAGGCGCCGTGCGAGCCGGCGCCCATGGAGGACGCGTTCGCGGAGCGCGAGCGGGGCGGGGACGACGACGACGGGCGGTTCGTCCGCGACCTCGCGGCCCGGGCCGACGCGCGCCCGCTCTACCGGCGGCCGCGGCCGACGCAGGAGCTGGCCGAGACGCACTACTGGCGGCGCCGGCTCGAGGACACGGGCCCCGACCTCGTGGGCGCGGTCGCGTTCTGGCGCGACTGGCTGCGCCGGGACCGCGGCCGCCCGTTCGTCTCGCCCGAGGTCGTGCACGCGACCTCGTCCCTGCCGGACGCGCTGCTCGCGCTCGCCGCGCTCGACCTGCCGCTCGTGGCCGAGGCGCCGGCGGCCCGGTTCGAGGGCGGGGGCATGACGCTCGAGGCGCGCACGCCCCTCCTCGTGTTCCACGAGGAGATCCGCCCCGCGGACGTCGTCGCGCAGGACCGCACGCCGGTGCTCGTGAACCAGCGCCTGCTCCGCCTCGACGACCGGACGCGCGTCGTCGACGGCGTCGCGATCGATCACCCGGTCGACCCGGCGGCGCTGCGGGTCCAGGTGCCCTACGTCGACCAGGTCGTGCTCACGAACCCGACCTCGGTCCCGCAGCGGCTCGACGTGCTCGTGCAGGTCCCGCGGGGCGCCGTCCCGATCCGGAGCGGGTTCCGGACCCGCAGCGTGCGCGTCGTCCTGCACCCGTTCGGCAGCCACTCGCTCGAGCACTGCTTCTACTTCCCGGCCCCGGGCCGGTTCGCGGCGTTCCCTGCCCACGTGGCGCGCGACGAGCGGGTCGTCGCGCGGGCGGACTTCCCGGCCGCGGTCGAGGTGACCGACGCGCCGCCCGAGGTCGACCGCGGGTCGTGGGCCTGGGTCTCGCAGCACGGCGCGCTCGACGACGTGCTCGCCTACCTCGCGGCGCACCCCGTCGTCGGGGCCGCGGACGGGGCGCTCCCGGACGGCGCGCGCCCGCTCGACCTGACGCTCACCTGCTGGCGCCTGCGCGAGCGCGACGCCTGGCGCCGGCTCACGGACGCGCTCCGCGCCCGGCGCGCGTTCGACCGGGCCGTGTGGGCCTACGGGCTCCTGCACGACGACCCGGACGCCATGCGCGAGGTCGTGCTCCACGACGACGACCTGACCGAGCGCCTGGGCGTCCTCGAGGGCCGGCGGCTCGTCGTGGACCCGGTCGCGCTCGGCCGGTTCGAGCACCTCGAGTACGCGCCGCTGATCAACGCCCGCGCCCACCGGCTCGGCGCGCGCCGGCGGATCCTGAACGACCGGCTGGCCGAGCAGTGGAGCAGCCACCTCACCCAGCTCGCGCTCCGGGGCGCGCCCGACGGGCACGCCTGGCTCGCGCACGCGATCTACCTCCTCCTGCAGGACCGCGTCGACGAGGCGGCGGACGTGCTCGACCGCGTCGACCCCGCCGGGGTCGAGGCCCGGCTCCAGCTCGACTACCTGCGCGCGCACCTGGCCTTCTTCGGCCCGGACCCCGAGCAGGCGCGGGCCGTGGCGCAGGGCCGCGCCGACTACCCGGTCGACCGCTGGCGGACCCCGTTCCGCGAGGTGCTCGCCCAGCTCGACGAGGCGCGGGGGACCACGGGCCCTGGCGGCCCGGCGGCCGTCGACCCGCGCGACGCGGCGCAGCGCCAGGCGGCGCTCGCGGCGACCGAGCCGAGCCTCGAGCTCACAGCCGCCGACGGACGGGCGACGATCGCCTACCGGAACGTGGCCCGCTGCCGGCTCGACGTCTACCTCATGGACGTCGAGCTGCTCTTCTCGCGCCAGCCGTTCGTGCAGGGCGACACGACGCAGTTCTCGTTCGTCGTCCCGAACGCGACCCTCGAGGTGGAGCTGCCCGCGGACGGCCGCGAGGTCACGCTCGACCTGCCCGAGGCCGCGCGGCGCCGCAACGCGCTCGTCGAGGTCCGCGGGGGCGGCGTCCGCCGGGCGCAGGCCCACTACGCCAACGCGCTCGTGGTCGAGGTGATCGAGCCCTACGGGCAGGTCCGGGTGACCGGGCGCGCGGACGGGCGGCCGCTCCCGTCGACCTACGTGAAGGTCTACGCGCGGCGCCGCGGCGGGCGCGTGGCCTTCTACAAGGACGGCTACACGGACCTGCGCGGGCGGTTCGACTACGCGTCGCTCTCGACGAACGACCTGGGCGACGTCGAGCGGTTCGCGCTGCTCGTGCTCCACGACGCCCACGGCGCGGCGATCCGCGAGGCGACGCCGCCGGTCGAGTAGGCCCCGCGCCCTGGCGGCGCGGGGGGAGAGGAGTCCCGAGGTGATCTTCAGCGAGCGCTTCCTCGAGGGGCAGGTGGCCGTCGTCACGGGCGGCGGGACCGGGATCGGGCTCGAGATCGCGCGCCTGTTCGCGCAGCTCGGCGCGCGGCTCGTGCTCGCCGGCCGGCGCGAGGACGTGCTCGCGGCGGCCGCGGCGGCGCTCACGGAGGAGACCGGCGCCGAGGCGCTGGCCGTCCCCACGAACGTGCGCGAGCCCGAGCCGTGCCAGCGCCTCGTCGAGGAGACGGTGGCCCGGTTCGGCCGCGTCGACCTGCTCGTGAACAACGCGGGCGCGAACTTCGTGTGCCCGTCGGTCGCGATCTCGCCCAACGGCTGGCGCTCGATCCTCTCGACCGTCCTCGACGGGACCTTCTACTGCAGCCGCTACGCGGGCGCGCGCATGGTCGAGCAGGGGAGCGGGCAGATCGTGAGCATCGTCACGCCCTACGCCGAGACGGGCGCGCCCGGGTTCCTGCCCTCGTGCACGGCGAAGGCCGGCGTCGTCGCGCTCACGCGCACCCTCGCGGCCGAGTGGGCGCAGTTCGGCGTGCGCGTGAACGCGGTCTCGCCGGGCGCCGTCGACAGCGAGGGCGCCGGCGCGCGCCTCTGGCCGACGCCCGAGGACAAGGCGAAGGTGCTGCGGGACATCCCCGTCGGCCGCATGGCGACGGCGCTCGAGGTCGCGCAGGTGACGGCGTTCGTGGTCTCCCCCTACGCGCGGTTCATGAACGGGTCGATCGTGGACATGGACGGCGGGCAGTCGCTCGGGCGCGGGATCCTCTCCGCGCTGACCTGACCCCGCCCCCCAGGGCGCCCGCCCCTCAGGTCACTCTTCCCGTTCCCGTTCCCGTTCCCGTTCCCGCGGCCGGGCGAGGCCCTCGCCCCTCTTCCCTTGCCCTTGCCCTTGCCCTCCTTCTTCTCCCCCCTCTTCTTCTCCCCCTCTTCCCCTCCCCTCTTCCCTCGTCTCTTCCCCTCCCTCCCCCCCGCCTCCTATCCTGGCCCCCGCCCCAGGAGGCCCGCCCCGTCCATGCTCCCGCCCGAGCTCGGCCGCTACCGGATCGAGGCGGAGCTCGGCCGCGGGGCGATGGGCGTCGTCTACCGCGCGGTCGACGGGCAGACGGGCCGCCTCGTGGCCCTCAAGGGCGTCCTGCACGACGTCCCCGACGAGGACCGGGCGCGGGTCGAGCAGGAGGCGCTCGCGACGGCGCGGCTCGACCACCCGCACATCGTGCGCCTGCACGCGATCGTGGGCGAGCGGCGGCGGCGCTGGCTCGTGCTCGACCTGATCGACGGTGAGCCGCTCTCGGACCTCCTCGAGCGCGACGGGCCGCTCGAGCCGGCCTACGCCGCGCGGCTGGTGCGCGACCTGGCGGACGCGCTCGCCCACGCGCACGCGCAGGGGGTGCTGCATCGCGACGTGAAGCCGAGCAACGTGCTCGTCGCGCGCGACGGGCGGGCGCTCCTGACCGACTTCGGCCTGGCCCGCGTCGAGGGCAGCGACCTGGGGCTCACGCGCAGCGGCGAGATCGTGGGGACCCCCGCCTACATGGCGCCGGAGCAGGTCCGCGGCGAGCGCCGCGAGGTCGGGCCCGCGACCGACGTCTACGGGCTCGGCGCGACGCTGTTCCACCTCGTGACGGGGCGCCCGCCGTGCGTCGAGCCGACCTACGAGGAGCTGTTCGCCGCGGTCCTCCGCGCGCCCCCGCCGCCGCTCGCGAGCCTGCGCCCGGACGCCCCGCGCGACCTCGACGCGCTCGTGCGCCGCTGCCTCGCGAAGCGCCCCGCCGAGCGCCCCGCCGCCGCCGGGCTGGTCGAGGCGCTCGACGCCTTCCTCGAGCGCCACGCGGCCGAGGACCCGCTCGCGCTCGCCGAGCCGACCCGCCGGGGCCTGCCCGGGCCCGTGGCCCTGGCGGCGGGGGTCGCCGCGGTCGCCGTGCTCGGGGCCGTCGGCGCGGCCGTGTACCTGGGCCTCCCGCCGGGGCGCGGCGCCTCGACGTCCCCGGCCCCGGGCGACGTCGCGCCGCCGGCGGCATCGACGGGCGACGCCCCGGCCCCGGCGGAGCCCGCGCCGGCCGCGCCCGAGGTGCCCGAGGCGTCGGCGGACCCCGTCGTCACCCCTGCGCCCGACCCGCCGTCGCCCGTCCCCCTCTCGCCCCCGCTCCCGCCCGACCCCGAGTCGGCGCGGGACGAGGCGCTGCGCCTGCAGCGCGCGCTCCGCCCGCGCGAGGCGCTCGACCTGGCCGCCCGCGCGGCGGAGGCCTGGCCCACGGACGAGGCCGCGCTCCTGACCCACGCCCAGCTCCTCGCCGACCAGGGCCGCTGGGCCGAGGCGGAGGGGGTGTTCCGGCGCGTCGACCTGCGGCGGTCGCGCCGGCTCGACCGCGCGCCGTGGGGCTCGGGGGTCCGGGTCCAGCTCGCGCTCGAGGCCGCCGAGCGCTGGCGGGCGGAGTCCCCGGTCGAGGCCCCGCCGGGCTGGACCCAGCTCCTGGGCGGTCGCTGGCGGGTCGGCCCGGACGCGGTCTTCACCGCCGACCACTGGGGCCTCGGCCCCTACATGGCCACGGTCCTGCTGCGCGACGACGCGCCGGCCCTGCCCGCGCGCGTGTCGGTCGAGGTCCGGCTCGACGACGCGACGCCCTCGGGGATGGGCTCCTACGCCGGCCTCGCGCTGGGCGCGCGCGCGAGCGACGACGTCGTCTGCCTGTACCTGTTCCGGCACACGCTCGACGGGTTCGTCCAGTCCGAGGTGGAGTCCGACTACGAGGCGCGTCACGGGGCGCCCCCGACCGTCCTCCGGCTCTCCTGGCTGCGCGGGGGCGACTTCCGGATCCTGACGAGCGACCTGTGCCCGCCTCAGCGCGAGCCCTGGCTCCAGCTCGAGGCCGAGCTCCGCGCCGACCGCCTCGTGGTCCGCGTCGGCGGCGCGACGATCTTCGATCGCCCCGCGCCGCGCGCGCTCGACGGCCGGGTCGGCCTGCTCAAGTTCTACGACCACCGGATCGACTTCCGGGGGCTCCAGGTCGAGCCCCTCCGCTGACGGCGCGCGACGCGCTCGCCCCGGAGGCCTTCCGGAACGACGCGGGGCGGCCTCGAGGCCGCCCCGCTTCGTTCCGGCGGGCGCCGCGCGGTGCTGCGCCGGCTACTCCGGGTCGGGCTCGCCGATCCCGCCGATGATCCCGGTCGTGTCGCCGACGACGGGCGTCAGGTCGAGGAAGCGGCCGCTCACGTTGCCCGTGTGCGGGCGCTTCGCCTCGCGGTCGAGGTAGGTCGAGTCGTTGTGGTAGGTGTTCCCGCCGCCCGCGTTCGTCGTGATGATCCCCGAGGCGAACGCGACCGAGCGCATGGGCGCGATCTCGTTGCGGGTCAGCGTCATGACCGTGTTGAAGTACTGCGTGTCGAAGTGGACGGGGATGATCTTCTTGTAGCCCGCGTCGCCCGGGCGGGCCCGCATGGCCCGGACGAACGCCGGGTAGACGTCGCGGTTCAGGTCCCAGAGCTTCTTGTGCTCGGCGACGTAGGCGGCGACGCACGCCCGGTTCCGGGCGACCGTCCCCTCGATCACCATCAGGTTCTCGTAGTTCGTGCTCTCCGCCGTGTCCGACCAGTTGAAGCTGCCGGCGATCACCTTCTGCTCGTCGATGATCACGGTCTTGTGGTGCATGAGCTGGGCGCGCGGGTGGAGGTAGACGAGCGAGTAGGTCTTGTAGCGGACCGGGACCCCGGCCCGCTCGAGGTCCTTGGCGCGGGACTTCGAGTCCGAGTACTGCCCCAGGTCGAGGAGCACCTCGATCTTGAGCTCGGGGCGGCTGCGCCGGAGGTCGATCACGGTCTGCGCGAGGTCCCGCGAATTGAAGTGTGCGACGTCGATCGCGATCGAGCGCTGCGCCGCGCGCATGGCCGCGATGATCGTGTCCGTCGCGACCTTCTGGTCGCCCTGGTTCGTGCTCGTGAAGATCGCCTGCTCGTAGCGGCGCACGAGCGGCGAGGGCCGCGACGTGCGCAGCGGGTCCATCTGCTCCCCGGCCCCGGCCGAGAGCGGCTCGGCCGCCGCGAGCAGGCGGTTGAACTCCTCGGCGAAGGCGTGCACGAGGTGGAGGTGGCTGCGGAACACGACCGTGTTCTCGCTGTAGCGCGTCATGGCGCCCGTCGACCAGTTCGCGCTCCCGTTCACGAGGCGGCGGCGCGTGGTCGCGCCGTCGATGATCGCGAACTTCTGGTGCATGGTCCGCGAGACGCCGAAGACGTGCGCGCCGATCCCGGCCAGCGCGTCGGCCTTGCTCTTGTTGCTGCGCTTCGCGTCGTGGAGCACGACGCGCACGCGCACGCCCCGGGCGATCGCGCGCTGCATGGCGCCCCAGATCGGGGTCCCGTTGTTCGTCGTGAAGGAGTACATCGCGACGTCGATCGTGCTCCGCGCCTCGTCGAGGAGCGCGGCCGTGGCCTCGGCCCCGCCGCCGTTGGGCGAGAAGTACGGCTGCGGCGAGACGGACTGGGCCCAGGCCGGGGCCGCGAGGCCCAGGCCCAGGAAGAGCCCCAGGGCGGCAGGGAGGCCCCGGCGGAGGATCGGGAAGGTGGACATCGTGCCCTCTCGTGGTGCGCGGCAGGCGCGCGTTGCCCTGACCCGAGCAAGTGGCAGGCCATGCGTCTCGTGCCGGTCGCGTTCGGGGCCGAACGCCTCGACAAGTGATGGTCCTCTGGCCATGTCCATACCCAGCAGTCGTTTGGGGTAAGCCGGCCGCGCCGGGCGTCAACGGGAGACGGGTTCGTCCCCCATGCTTCACTGGGAAGGGAGCCATGAAGTGCTGCAGCCCCCGTTGCCTGCGCGGGATCCGAGCGTTCCGTCCCACCGTTCGGCGCGCCAGATGACCCGATCCTGGCGGCATGCCGGTCCGGGTCGGGACGCATTCGAGTCAGACCTGGGGCCATGTCGCGCCCCGTGCCGCATGGGTCGCCGCGCCCCTCTGCGTTCGTCTCGACCCCAGGGGGAAGCCGGAGCCCGCTCGAACCTCGCGACGCACCGGGGCGCCCGCGTGCGGCGCGACGCGCCGACACTGCGCCCATGGGTGGGGCGCATGGGTGGGAGGCCGGGGCGCTGGCGGGATCGACGTCTGGCGGCGAGGGGCGCCTCGGGCTACGGTCCGGACATGCGTGTGGCCTTCGACCCCGCCTTGGTCGCGCCCGAGCGCGAGCGACTCCTGCGCCGCGCCGAGTACGAGCGCATGGTCGCGGCCGGCGTGTTCGACGAGGACGAGCGGCTGGAGCTCCTGGCCGGCAGGTTGGTGACGATGAGCCCTCAGGGCGCCCCGCACGCCGACGCCGTGGCCTGGCTCGGCCAACGCCTCGCCGAGGCGTTGGCCGGGCGCGGCTCGGTGCGCGTCCAGCTCCCGTTCTCGGCGGGGGACGACTCCGCGCCGGAGCCCGACCTGGCGGTCGTCCCACCTGGGCGCTATCGATCGGAGCACCCGGCTCGCGCGCTCCTGATCGTCGAGGTCGTCGACACGAGCCTACGCCGGGACGAGGAGCTCAAGGCCGCGATCTACGAGGCGAGCCGGGTGGACGAGTACTGGGTCGTGGACCTCGCCGGGCGGCGCGCGCTCGTGCATCGGCGCGACGGTGGTGGACGGTTCGGCCCGCCGGCCGCCTTCGGCGTCGACGACGAGCTCGCCCCGCTGGCGTTCCCCGACGTGCGGGTCTCGCTCCGCGACCTGTTCGGAGCATCGCCCGCAGGCGATGAGCCTGCGTAGCCGCGTCCGACCGTGGGGGCCGGCGCGGCGACGCGTCGGAGTCCTCGCCGACAGCGCCGCCTCGCCTCCGCTCGCCTGCGTCGCCGCTCGGGTCGTGGGTCGCGCCGCTCGGTCCTCGCAGGGGCGCTCCAGTTGCTCCCCCCTCGCGAGCGACGACGTCCGCTTCGCGGAGCGCCTCGGCGGGCTCCTCGGCCGGGCCTCTACAGCCCGCCGGGCTCGAACCAGCGGGCCGGCGGGTCGGGGCCGCGCTCGCGCGCGACGGCCAGCGTCCGCCGGCCGGCGCGGAGCGGGGCGTCGTCCGGCTCGATCGGCCCCGGCTCGGCGATCCGCCAGCGGAAGGGGACGAGCGCGCCGGCCACCCACCGGAAGTCGCCGAGCTCGACCGAGCGCGCGGGGGCGCCGCCCGCGTCGAGGTGGTCGACCGCGACGACGACGCGCGCCTCGGCGTCGAGCCACAGCCGGCGCCTGCCGGCGTGAGCGGCCGGCGCGCCGGCGCGCGGCGTCGCGAGGACGACGTGGGCCCGCCGCTCGCCGCGCGCCTGGTCGCGCGCCTCGAGCACGTAGTCGTGGTCGCCCAGCCGCTCGGCGCGCAGGTCGACGAGCAGGAGCCCGGTCCCGCCGAGGCGCCAGCCGCGGTCGGGCAGCCCCGTCCGCTCGCTCGCGCGGCGGCGGGGGTCGAACCGCCAGGCCTCGCCCCCCGCCGGGCCCCCGAGCCACAGCCACGCCTCGTCGCGCTGCGCCGCGGGCTCGAGCGCGCGCACGCGCACGTCCTCGCGCCCGGGCCGGTCGGCCGGCCGGCGCAGCCCGACCTCGAGCCGCCGCCCCCGGTCGAGCGGCCGGCCGGCCTCGGCCAGGGTCAGGTCGAGCACCAGCCGCTCGGCGGGCAGCGTCCCGCGCTTCGCCGCGAGCGCGACCGCGAGCCGCGCCGTCTCGCGGCGGAGCGCCGCGTCGTCCGGCGCGGCGCCGCCCTCCGCCGGGCCGGGCTCCACGAGCGGGTCGGCCGGGTCGTCGGGTCCTCGGCGGGGCTCCCCCTGCGCGCGGGCGCCGCCGCCCGCGCTGCAGACGCCCCCCGCCGAGAGCCCGACGAGCAGCGCGGCCCCCAGGCGGCGCCGCCTCGCCCTCCGAGCACCCAGCGGACTCCCTCGCGCCTGCACCCTCGGATCCTGACCGCGCGCGCGCCCTCGCGCACCCCCCCGGCCGAGCGACGCGCGCTCCCCGGCCACGACGCGATCGAGCCCCGCCCGGGGTCGCGGGCGCCGCAGGCGCGCCACGACCCCGTCAGAACTGCCAGGCGACGTCGAACACGACCCGGCCGTCGCGCCGGAACTGGCCGAAGAACGTGTCGTCGGGCCCGAAGAACACGTCGCCGCCGAGCCCGAGCTTCAGGTTGTCGGTCACGTTCCAGTTGACGCCCGGGTGCACGAAGCCGTTCTCGCGCCCGTGCGTGATGAGCGCCGCGTTGAGCTCGAAGCTCAGGTCCTGGTCGACCGCGTAGACGAGCCGGGTCAGGACGGCCCCGCGGAGGATCCGGTTGAGCCGCACGCCGGGGAGCCGCTCCCGGCCCCGCCGCGTGGTCATGTCCCCCGCGTACTCGAGCACGAGCGTCACGTCGTGCTCGAACACGAGGTCGCTCCACGTGTAGTTGATCCCGCCCACGCCCTGGACGAAGTCGTCCTGGCGCGGCCCCTCGGCCCACGTGTGCGCGACCTCCCCGTGGACCTGGATCCCCGCGAGGACCTCGCCCAGGCGGCCCTCGACGCCGAAGATCCCGAGCGTCGTCGCGAAGTCGGCGCCGCCTATGTGCACGCGGTCGAACACGGGGTCGACCCCGATCGTGAACGCGACCGGGTCGATCAGCGCCAGGCGCGGCGAGGGCAGGTCGTCGTAGCCCGTGAACCCGGACACGCTCACGTCCCAGCCGCCGAGCCGGAGCTTCCCGCGCGCGGCCCCCTGGACCTTCGTGGGCTCGAAGTCCGGGTCGTCGGGGCGGAGCACGGGCACGGGCGACTGCGAGAGCGCATCGAAGCGCTTGCCGCGGAGCGGCAGGCGCGAGCGCGTGAAGGTCGGGATCGCGACGAGCTGGAGCCCGACCTTCTCGAAGCTGGCCTCGACCGACCCGGCGAGCACGGCGATCCGGCGCGTGTCGAACAGGTCCGCGAAGTCGATCGGGTTCAGGTTGTCGGTCGGGTTCACGAGGTCGCCCGTGCCCCAGGCGAACCGCTGCCAGCCGGCGCGCACGGTCAGCCAGTCGATCACGAGCGAGAGCGTGGCCTCCTCGGGCCACACGACCGGGCGGCGCCGCTCCTCGTCGTCGACGCCGCGCGGGAGGCCGACCGCGTAGCGCGCGTCGTCGGCGCGGATGTCGAGGTCGACGTCGAGCCGGAGCCCGGCGCTCGCGTCGTCCGAGCGGACGAGCCAGCCGCGGTACTCGAGGCCCGCCCGCAGCTCGTGGCGCGTCTTGCGCAGGTCGCGGCGCGGCCCGCGCGAGAAGTGGGTCAGGTTCCGGTAGCCGATCGAGCCGTGCAGGTGCTCGCGCATCCAGGCCCACACGCGGTCGACGGGGTGGAGCGGCGCCCCCTCGGGCGCGGCGGCGCCGCCGGCCCCGTCCCCCGCGCCCTCGGCGGCCGCCGCGGCCGTGAAGTAGGCGTCCCAGTCGTCGCCTCCGCCGCCGCCCGCGAGCTTTGCGCCGGCGCCCCCGCCCGTGGCGGCCCCGCCCGCGGCGGGCGCGCGCGCGCCCGCGCGCAGGCGCGCCCGGGCCTCCGCCGCGACGCCGGGGCCCGCGCCCAACACCGCGCCCACGAGCGCACCGCGCACGC
>JANJTH010000111.1 GCA_024711205.1 Planctomycetota bacterium
CCGCGCGCGGCGAGGCCGAGCGCGGACGCGAGCAGGCCCCGCCTGGCGGGAGCGCGCCGCCCGCCCCGGCCGCCCCGGTCGCGCCCGACATGCCGCTGTTCGGCGACTGGGCCCCGCCCGAGCCCGAGCCCGGGCAGGACCCCGGCCCCGCGCCGGCCGAGGCCGCCGCGCCCCCGCCCGCGGCCGTGAGCCCGCCGCCGGGCGACCCGTACGCCCTGCGCCTGGGCCTCGACGAGCCCACGGGCCAGGACCCGGTGGGCGCGTTCCTCGAGCACGTCGCGCTCGCGTCGGCCGTCGAGGCCGAGGCGCGCGCCTCGCGCGAGCCGCGGGTCGCGCTCATGACCGTGCACGCCGCGAAGGGGCTCGAGTTCGACACGGTGTTCCTGACCGGGCTCGAGGACGGGCTGTTCCCCCACGGCCGGGCGCTCGAGGGCGGGGGCGGGCTCGAGGAGGAGCGGCGCCTCGCCTACGTCGCGATCACGCGGGCCAAGCGCCGGCTCGTGCTCACACGCGCGAGCTGGCGGGCCTGGCAGGGCCACAGCCGCCCCCAGACGCCGTCGCTCTTCCTCTACGAGCTGCCCGACGACGTGTTCGTCGCGGGCGGCGCCCCGGGCGATCACGACCGGGCCGCGGCCGCCGCGGCCGACGACGATGCGCGCTGGGGCGTCGAGGGCGAGGCGCCCTGGGCCACCGGGCTCCAGGGCCGTCGGCCGCGCGGGCGCCCGTGGGCGCGCCCGGAGGACGAGGACGGGGTCGACCCGCCCGCCTGGGACGAGGACGCGCCGCCTCCCGGCCGCGCGGGGCGCGCGCAGGACCGCGGCGGCGGGCGCGCCGCCCCGTCGCCGGTCCGGGCGGCCCCGGGCGCACGACCCGCGGCCGAGCGGGTCCAGGGCCCGCTCGGGATCCCGGTCCCGCGCGCCCCGGCGGCGCTCGAGGCCCCGACGTTCCGCGAGGGCGACCGCGTGCTCCACGAGCACTTCGGGCGCGGGGTCGTCGAGGCGGTCCGCGGCCTCGCCGCCACGGCGCGCGTCCGGGTCCGGTTCCGCGACCACGGGACGAAGGAGCTCGTCGTGCAGTATGCGCGCATGACGAAGGTCGAGCCGTGAGCCCCTCGCGCGCCGCGCCTCGCGCGGCCGGTCCGTGGGCGGCCCTGGCCGCGGCGGGCGCGCTCGCGGCCGCCTGGGCGCCGGCGCCGGCGCGGGCCCACATCGTCGCCGAGGGCGTCGGCGTCCAGGCCGAGCTACGCCTCGAGCCCCGGCGCGCGCGGGTCCACTACAACGTCGGCTTCTCGAGCACGCGCGGGCTCGGCGAGCTCAAGGCGGTCGACCGCGACGGCGATGCCGTCGTCGACCTGGCCGAGCAGGAGGCGTACCTCGAGGCCCTCGGCGCGCGGCTCGCGCGGGGGCTGCGCCTGGCCGTCGACGGCGTGGAGGTCCCGCTCACGGTCCACGCGCGCCGCGGGCTCGGCCTCGTCGGGCCGATCGAGGCCGTCGCCTTCGACACATGGTTCGAGCTCGAGGCGGCCTGTGACCTGCGTGGCCCCGGCCCGCGCGTCGTCACCTGGTACGACGCCAACTTCGAGGGGGAGACGGCCGAGCACCTCCTGTGGCTGCCCGAGGACGAGGCGGGGCGGCTCGCGCGGTTCGAGGTGTCCCAGGCGACGCCGTCGCCGGTCCTCGAGCGGCCCGGCGTGCGGCGGTTCGTCGGGCGCGACCTCCGGCTCGACCTCGCGTGGACGCCGGAGGCGCTCGCGGCGGACCGCGCGGACGCGCTCGTCGAGCCGCTCCAGGCGCGGCTCGAGGGGGCGCTCCGGACCGCGCGCGCGGGCGCGCTCGAGGCGACGGCCGAGGAGCTGAACCGGCTCGCGTTCCGCGGGGTCGACCTCGGCGACCCCACGGCGACGCTCGACGTCGCCTTCGGCGCGCCCATGGCGCGCGACCGCGTCCTCGACGCCGAGAGCGGCCGCCCGCTCGACGGGGCCGAGGCGGGCGGCGAGCCGTCGCCCGCCGGGGGCGCGGGGGCGGGGCCCGCGACGCCGGACGACGACGCGAACCGCATGATCGCCGCCCTGCGCCGCCCGTTCTCCGCGGTCGTGCTGCTCGTGTTCTTCGCCTGGGGCGCCGGCCACGCGCTGATGCCCGGCCACGGCAAGACCCTCGTGGCGGCCTACCTCCTGGGCACGCGCGGCCGGGTCACGGACGCGCTCAAGCTGGGCGCGATCGTCACGTTCACGCACACCTTCGCGCTCTACACGGTCGGGCTCGGGCTCGTGTTCGTGGTCGAGCGCTGGGGCGCCGCGCAGGGCCACGCCTTCCACGCGCGGCTCACGCAGCACCTGACCCTGCTCTCCGGCCTGAGCCTGATCGCGTACGGGGGCTGGCTCACGCGGAGCCGGGCGCTCGCGCTCGCGCAGGCCCGCAGCCACGGGCCAGCGCATGCGCACGAGCACCCCGACGGGACGAAGCACGGCCACGCGCACGGCCACGCCGCGCACGACCACGCGCACGAGCACGAGCACGCCGACGGGACGAAGCACGGCCACGCGCACGCCCACGGCGAGTACGGCCACGCGCACGAACACGAGCACGCCGACGGGACGAAGCACAGCCACGCACACGGCCACGCCGCGCACGAACACGAGCACGCCGACGGGACGAAGCACAGCCACGCACACGGCCACGCCGCGCACGGTGAGCCCGGCCACGCCCACGACCACGCGCACGGCCACGCGCACGGCCACGCGCACGGCCACGCGCACGACCACGCCCACGACCACGCCCACGACCACGCCCACGACCACGCCCACGCCCACGACCACGCCCACGACCACGCCCACGACCACGCGCACGACCACGCCCACGACCACGCCCACGACCACGCGCACGACCACGCGCACGACCACGCGCACGGCCACGCGCACGACCACGCGCACGACCACGCGCACGACCACGCGCACGGCCACGATCACGCCGCGCTCACCGAGGAGGAGCACGCCCGGCTCCACGCGCAGGAGGCGGCGCAGGTGCGCGGCTGGCGCGATCTGCTCGTGCTCGGCGTCACGGGCGGGCTCGTGCCTTGCCCCGCCGGCGTGACGCTCGTCCTCTACTCGCTCACGTTCCAGGGCGACAACGCGCGGAAGTGCCTCGCCTACCTCACGTCGTTCAGCGTCGGGCTCGGCTCCGTGCTCGTGGCGATCGCGCTGTTCATGGTCCTGACGCGCAGCTACCTGCTCCCGCAGCGCCGGCTCTCGCCCCGCGCCGAGCGGGTCCTCGCGCGCCTGCCGGTCCTCACGGCGGGCCTGATCGCGCTGATCGGGCTCGGGGTGGCCTGGCAGGCCTACGACCCGGAGTACGCCCGCCTGCGCGCCTGGCTGCTCGGCTGACGAGCCCTCCGGCGTTCAGCCCGGGGTCGCCCGCTTCGCCCCTCGTCCCCGCGCCCCGGCCTTCTTCGCGGCCCGAGGCTTCGCCTCCGCGCCCGCCCCCGGCGCCCCGCCCTGCCCCGCCCCCGGGCGCAGGAACTCGGCCACGAAGCGGTCGGCGGGGAGCGCGTTCACGACGTCGGCGGGGCCGGCCCAGCCGCGGCGGGCCTCGAGCACGGCGTGCGTGCGGGCGTGGTCGAGCGAGGGGCAGCCGTGCGCGTCGGGGTTCAGGCAGAGCTTGACCCCGCGGGCCCGGATCCGCTTGATGTGGACCCAGTCCGCGTCGAGGCGCTCGGGCTGCCCGTTCACCTCGATCGCGACGCCGTTCGCGAGCGCCGCGTCGAGCACGGGCTCCCAGTCGAAGCTGCTCGCCTCGCGCTCGAGCAGGCGCCGGCCGAGCGGATGCCCGAGGACGCGCACGGCCGGGTGCGAGACCGCGCGCACGAGGCGCGCCGTCATGCGGTCGCGCTCCATGCCCAGCTCCGTGTGCACCGACGCGATCACGAAGTCGAGGCGCGCCAGGCAGTCGTCGGGCAGATCGAGCGCGCCGTCCGCCAGGATGTCGCACTCGATGCCGTGGAGCACGCGGATCCCCGGGTGCGCCGCCCGGGCCGCCTCGACCTCCTCGCGCTGGGCCGCGAGCCGGGCCGGGTCGAGCCCGTTCGCGTAGCGGGCGGCCTGGCTGTGGTCGCTGATCCCGACGTACTCGTAGCCGAGCCGCGCGGCCTCGGCGACCATCTCGTCGACCGTATGCGCGCCGTCCGACCAGCGCGTGTGCACGTGGAGGACCCCGCGCAGGTCCGCGGGCTCGACGAGGCGCGGCAGGCCGCCCGAGGCCGCGAGCGCGAGCTCGCCCGTGTCCTCGCGCAGCTCGGGCGGGACCCAGGCCAGCCCGAGCGCGCGGAAGAGCGCGGCCTCGTCGGCGAGCGCGGGCGGCGGGGTCCCGTCGAGCGGGCGCAGCGCGTACTCGTTGAGCGAGAAGCCCAGGTCGAGCGCGCGCTGGCGGAGCGCGACGTTGAACGCCTTCGACCCCGTGAAGTAGACGAGCGCGCTCGCGAACGCCTCGGGCTCGACGACCCGCACGTCGACCTGGAGCCCGCTCGCGAGGTGGACCGACGTCTTCGTCGGCCCGCGCCCGATCACGTCCTGGACGCCCGGGGCGCCCACGACCGCGTCCATGACCGGCTCGGGGTCGCGCGAGGCCACGAGCACGTCGCCGTCCTTCACGGTCTCGCGCCCGCGCCGGATGCTCCCGGCGAGCTCGACGCGCTCGACGCCGGGGACGGCGGCCAGGCGCGCCGCGAGCTCGCGCACCTGCGGGAGCGCGTCGGCGCGCAGCACGCGCCCGCGCGCGCGCGCGAGCTGCGCCAGCCCGGCGACGATGTTCTCCTGCGTCTTCTTGCCGAACCCCTTGAGCCCGGCCACGTGGCCCTCGCGGCAGGCGGCCTCGAGCGTCTCGAGCGACACGACCCCGAGCTGCTCCCAGAGCGCCTTGGTCTTCTTGGCGCCGAGCCCGGGCACGCGCATCACGTCGAACAGGCCGACGGGGACGCCCTCGCGCAGCTCCTCGAGGTAGGCGAGCCGGCCCGTCGTCGCGAGCTCGTGGAGCTTCTCGCGGATGCTCTCGCCGATCCCCGGGACGCCCTCGAGCCCCCCCGCGCGGGCGAGCGCCACGGCATCGCGGTCGAGCGACGCGAGCGCGCGCGCGGCGTTCTCGTAGGCCCGCACCTTGAACGGGTTCTCGCCCTTGAGCTCGAGCAGGCGGGCGATCTCGAGCAGGGTCGCCTCGAGGGCGTGGTCGTCGAGGTCCATGGCCCGACTCTAGCAGCCCGCCGAGGCGGCCCTCCGGGCGGCCGCGCCCGTATGATCGGGCGCGTGGTCCGCCCCGCAGCCCGCCGCCCTCGCCCGCTCGCGCGCAGCGTCCTCCCATGGGCGGGGCTCCTCGTGGCCGTCGCGGGCTGCCCGGCGCCGACCGGCCCCGGGACCCCGGGGACCGCGCCCGTCGCCAGCGCGGCCGGCGGACCGGCGGCCCCGGCGGGCGGGCCCGCCTCCGACGGCCCGGGGGGCGACCCGCTCGCGGGCGGCGTCTTCTCGCGCGCGGAGGTCGAGGCGCTGTTCCGGGCCGAGCGCGCGGGCGGGGCGGAGCGGGACCGCGCGCTCCGCGCGGCGCGCCTCGTCGACGCCCAGGGCCGCGAGGTCGCGGCCCGGGTCGCCGCCTACGAGCGGGCCCTCGAGACGCTCGCGCGCGAGGACCCGGAGGGCTGGGCCGCGTTCGTCGAGACGCTCCCCCGATGACCGCGCGCTCGCCGAGGGTCGCGCGCGCGCCGGCTGGGCGCGCGAGGCGCGGGGGGATCGCGTGACCGGCGCACCGCTCGAGGTCCGGGCGCCGGCCCGGGCCGCCGCGCCGCGCCTCGCGCTGCTCCTCGCGACCCGGTCGCGGGACGCGGCCCCCGAGCCGGCGGGGTCGCCGGAGATCCCGCTGCCGGGCGCCCGGGAGGCGCGCTGCGCGCTCGTCGAGCCCGGGCTCCCGCGCGAGGCGGCCTGGCTCGCGCTCCTCGGGCAGGACCCGCGCCGGGCGTGGACCGGCCCCGCCGCGTTCGCGGCGGCGGCGGCGGGGCGCCGGCTCGCCGACGCCGAGACGGCCTGGCTCCTCGACGTCGTCCGCGCGACCGGCGGGAAGCCCGCCGAGACGCCCGCGGCCGGGGACGCCGACGACGCGGCCGTCGTGCGCGACGTGCTCCACCTCCCCCCGGCGCGCCGCGACGAGCTCCTCGACGCCCTCGCGCGCGCGCTCGCGGACGACCCCGGCGCGGGGCCGGACCGCCGCGCCG
>JANJTH010000139.1 GCA_024711205.1 Planctomycetota bacterium
GGTCGCAAAGCTCGACGCCGCGGCGCGGGCGCTCGAGGCGGCGGAGTCCGCCCGCGCCACCGTCGGCCCGGACCTCGCGCGCGCGGCGGAGCTGGATCGCGAGCTTTCGCAGGCGGCGGCGCGCCGCACGGCGGCGGCCACGGAGGCGGACGCCGCGCGGGCCGCGGCGGACGACGCCCGTGGCGAGGTCGAAACCGCCCGCGCGGCGCTCGCGGCTGCGGAGGCGGCGCGGGACGCGCTCGTTGCCTGGCAGGCCGAGCACGAGGCCGACGCGCGCCTGGCCGAGGACCGCGGCCTCTGGTTCAAGGCGCTCGACGACCTCGTCGGCGCCCAGCGGGCGCTGTGCGCGCTCGCGCCCCGGATCGCGGAGCAGGAGCGGCGGCTCGCGGAGCTGGAGGCCGCGCGACCTGCCCACGACGAGGCCGCCGCCACGGCGCACGCCGCGCTCGACGCCGCGCAGCGTGACCTGGAGGTTGCGCGCGCCGGGGCCGGCGCGTTCGATCATGGCGCGCTGCGCGCGCGGCGGGACGCGCTCGAGGAGCGCAGGCGCAGGCTCGACGCGCTGCGGGCGTGCGAGGAGGACGCCGCGAAGCGGGGTCGAGAGCTGGCCCAGGTCGAGGCGGACCTCACGGAGGCCGCGAACGCGCACGATCGCGACGAGGCGGCCGGCCGCCAGGCCGAGGCGGAGCGCGAGCGCGCTGCGGGCGCCGAGGCCGCGCTCGAGGGCCAGCTCCGCCGCGCCCGGGAGCGGGAGGGGGTCGAGGGCTTCCGGCACCTGCTCGTGGACGGGGAGCCGTGCCCGCTGTGCGGGGCGGCCGAGCACCCCTACGCGCAGGCCGCGCCGGCGGTCGCCGCGCTGCTCGCCGACGCTGCGGCGGAGCTCGCGCGGGCGACTACGGACCGCAAGGCCGCCGAGGGGGCCGTGGCCCGGGCCGCCGCGGGGAGGGCCGCGGCGCGCAAGCTCGAGGACGACCTGTCCCGCCGGCGCGCGGCGCTCGAGGCGGAGCGCGGCCGCGAGGACGAGCGCTGGGCTGCCGGGTGGGAGAGCCTTGGCGAGGCCCCGCCTTGCGCGGTCGTGAGCGACGAGGCGCCGGGCGTCGTGGCCGCGCAGCTCACGGCCTGTGGCGAGGAGCTCACCCAGGTCCGGACGGCCGAGGCGGCGGCCGAGGGCGCGCGCGCGAAGGTGAGCGAGGCCCAGGCGGCGCTCGACGCGGCGCGTGTCCGCCATGATCAAGAGCAGGCGAGCGCCCGTTCGCGCGAGGACGCGGTCGCCGCCCTGACGCGCGAATTGGCGCCGCTTCGCGCCAAGGCAGAAGCCGCGGGGAGCGGAAGGGACGCCGCCGTGGTGGCGCTCGCCCCGATCTTGGAGCTCGACCCGACCTGGCGCGGCGCGCTGGACGAGGCCCCGGCGACCGTCCGGAGCGCGATCGCGCAGCGCGCCGACGCCTGGTCCGCGCGGACGCAGGCGCTGACGACGGCCCGCGCGCAGGCCGCCGAGCTGGCCCCGCGGCTCGCCGCCCTCGAGGCGACGTCGGCGGCGCGCACGTCGGCGGCGGACGAGCGGACGAGCGCGGCCGCCGCGGCCGCCCTGGCCCACGCCGAGACCGGGGCCGCGCGCGCGGCGTTGCTCGGCGGACGACCTACGGAGAGGGTCAAAGCGGAGCACGACGAGGCCGTCGCGACGGCCGTCGGCGCCCGCGACGACGCCCTCGAGGCGGAGCGCGCGGCAGCCCGGGAGGTCGCCCTGGCCGCGCAGGCCATCGAGTCCGCGCGAGGCGCCTTCACCGAGGCGGCCGAGGCCCGGACGGCGGCTTCCGAGGCGTTGGCGGCGACCCTCGGGGCCCTCGGGCTGGACGAGGCCGCGCTCCGCGGGCTCCTCGCGCACGACTCGGCGTGGGTCCAGAGCGAGCGGGCACGGCTCGGCGGGCTCCGGGAGACCGTGACCAGGGCGGAGACTCGCCTCGGGGAGCGCGCGGACCAGCGTGCCGAGCATGAGGCGACGGGCCGGCCGACGAGCGACGCCGCGGCGTGCGAGGCCGAGCGCGCGGCGGCGGCGGCGACACTGGACGTCGCGGCGAAGGCGGAAGAGCGGGCCCGGCTCGTGGTCCTGCAGGACGACCAGGCGCGTGCCCTGGCCAAGGGCCTCCAGGTCGAGCTCGAGGCCGCCCGCGCGCGGGGCGGCGCCTGGCTCGCGCTCGACGAGGCGATCGGCGCGGCCGACGGCGCGACGCTCCGCGTGTTCGTCCAGAGCCTGACCTTCCAGCTCCTGCTCGAGCAGGCAAACGCGCACCTGGCCCAGCTCAGCCAGCGCTACCGGCTCCAGCCCGTCCAGGGCGACGCGCTCGACCTTCAGCTCCTCGACCTCGACCTGGGCGGCGAGGTCCGACCCGACAGCAACCTCTCCGGCGGCGAGACGTTCCTCGTCTCGCTCGCGCTCGCGCTCGGCCTGGCGTCGCTCACGTCGAGCAGGGCGCGGGTCGGAACCCTGTTCATCGACGAGGGGTTCGGGACGCTCGACCCGGCGTCGCTCGAGGTCGTCGTCGCCGCGCTCGACGCGCTGCAGGACGACGGGCGGCAAGTGGGCGTGATCTCCCACGTCCCGGCGCTCGCCGAGCGCATGGGGGCGGAGATCCGGCTCGTCGAGCTCGGTGGCGGTCGGAGCCGGATCGAGGTCGTGGGCGCTGCCGGGCCGGCGGCGGAGTCCAGCCAGACGGAGGCAGCAGCCCCGGCGCCTCGGAAGCGCGCGACGCGCCGTCGGACGCCGCGGGAGCCGGAGGCGTGAGCGCGGGGGCAGGGGAGGAGGGGGAGGGAAGAGAGGAGGGAGGGCAAGGGCAAGGGCAAGGGCAAGGGCAAGGGGAGTGGGGGGGCTGGGCCGATTGCTAGGGTTGTTGCAGCCGCCGCGTGACCTCCGCCGCGAACTCGACCTCCTGCGTGATCGCGTTGAGCGCCGGGACGCCGAGCTGACCGCGCACGTACTCGCGCCCGACCTCGTTGTCGGTCGCGGGGCCCGACATGACGTGGATCGGCAGGTCGAACACCTTCGTCATGAGCTCGCGGGCGCCCCAGGCGCCGACCGGGTCGCTCGCGCACATGATCCAGACCTTCGTGACGCGGCGGATGTCGGGGTCGCGCAGGAGGTCCTGCACGCCGTACTCGCCCAGGATCCCGTCGCCGAGCTCGACCAGGATCACGTCGGGCTCGCCCTGCGCGAGCTTGTGGAGGATCCCCTTGGCGATCCGCGGGGTCATGCCGGCGGTCGTCGAGGACGCGCCCGCGTCGGCGAAGTCGAGCGCATCGCACGCGCCGCGGTCGAGCATGGCGAGCGTGTCGCGGCGGAGCGAGACGCCCGTGAGCTTGGCCGCGGCGACCCGCTTGCCGAGCGTCTTCGCGAGGTGCTTGATCACGCGCGCGGCGGCGCTCGTCTTGCCCGCGTTCATGCACGTGCCCGCGACCGCGATCACGGGCGGGCAGCGCGGGAGGTCGTCGCGCAGGGGCACGGCCCCCTGCGTGATGTCCGCCGGGACGCCGATCCGCTCGCCCAGGTGCGGGAACACGAGCACCGAGCCGAGCACCTCGACCTCGCGCGGCGGGCCGACCTCGGGGTTGATCGACGTGCAGCGCCCGATGACCCCGCCCATGTTGAGCAGGTGGAGCACGTCGCCCTTCTCGATCTTGTCGGGCACGACGCCCGCGTAGCCGCGCAGCGCGCGGCGCGAGCCGAGGACGCCGGCCACGATGTCGCCCTCGTCGAGCTCGAGCAGGCGCCCGGTCGGGTCCTCGAGCTGGTTGTAGACCGACTTCCGCCCCTTCACGCGCACGGCGACGACCTGGCCCGCGCGCGCGACGACCTGGTCGCTGACCGTGACGTCGCGCGCGAGCGCGATCTGGCGGGTGGACGAGGCGATCTTGTCGAGCTTGACCTTCCGCATGGACGGCACCCCCACGGCTACTGGCTCACGCGCGCGCCGGCGGGCGCCTCGAGGCGGCGGTCGCGGCGGGCGGCGAGGGTCGACGGCACGCCGAGGAGCAGCGCGAACCCGCGCGCGTCGCGGCCGTCCCACAGGGCGGCCTCCTCGCCGTAGCGGCCGAGGGTCGGGTCGATCAGCGTGGCCGGGCTCGTGACGCCGAGCACGTCGACGTGCCCGCGGTAGAGCCGGACGCGCGCCGTGCCGCTCACGTGGCGCTGGCTCGACTCGAACAGCGCCTCGATGTCGCGCATGACCGGGTCGTGGTAGAGCCCGCGGTGGAACAGGTCGCCGTAGGTGAGCGCGAGCTGGTCCTTCACGAGCTGCTGCGCGCCCGTGAGCACGAGCTTCTCGAGCTCGCGGTGCGCCGCGACGAGGATCAGCGCGGCCGGGGCCTCGAAGGCGATCCGCCCCTTGAGCCCGAGCACCGTGTCGCCCAAATGGATCCCGCGCCCGACGCCGTGGCGGCGCCCGAGCGCGTTGAGCTGGGCGACGAGCGTCACGCCGTCGCCGGCCCCGCCGCCCACGGACGTGGGCACGCCGCGCTCGAAGTCGATGTCGACCTCCTCGGGCAGCTCGGCCGCCTCCCAGGGCGGGGTCACGAGCGGGTAGGCGTCGTCGTCGGGCGCGGCGAACGGGTCGTGGAGCTCGCCGCCGCCGGCGGTCGTGCCCCACAGGCCGGCGTTGATCGAGTAGCTCCCCTTGGCCGGGGCCTTGGCGCGCGCCTCGAGGTGCTCGAGCAGCCCGTGCTCCTCGAGCCAGCGCCGCTCCTGCTCGCGCGTGAGCCGCTCGTCGCGGACCGGCGCCTCGACCGTGAGCTCCGGCGCGAGCACGCGGAAGGAGACGTCGAAGCGGACCTGGTCGTTGCCGGCGCCCGTCGAGCCGTGGACGACCGTGCGCGCGCCGCGCTCGCGGGCGACCCGGGCGATGTGCTCGGCCTGCGCGTAGCGCTCGGCCGCGACCGAGAGCGGGTAGACGGCGCCCTTGAGCACGTTGCCCTTGATCAGCCAGGTCACGAACCGGTCGAACACGTCCTGGCGGGCGTCCACCAGCACGTGCTCCGCGGCGCCGAGCGCGCGCGCGCGCGCGGCGATCGCCTCGAGCTCGGCCCGGTCGAAGCCGCCCGTGTCGACGGTCACGGCCACGACGCGCTGCCCCGCGCGCGCGGCGCGGGCGACGAGGAAGCTCGTGTCGAGGCCCCCCGAGTAGGCGACGACGACGGGGGCGCCCCCGTTGTTCGTGGTCATGCGTCACTCCTCTGCTGCTCGCGCGCGGCGCGCGCCCGGCCCGGCCCCGCGGTCGCCACCCGGGCGCCGGCCCGGCCCCGGGAGGCGCGGGATCTTATCGCCGCGCGCCGCGTGGGGTAGCGTCTCGGGAGTGCTCGCCCACGCCTCGCTCGCGCTCGCGCCACCCCGCGGGGGACCTCGGCCCTCGGGTCCCCTCCCCGGGGCCCGCGCCGGCGCGGCCCCGCGCCCGACGAGCCGGCCCCGCGCGCGCTGGCCGGGGGCCTCGTTGCTCGCGCTCGCGGCGCTCGCCCTCCCGGGCGCCGGCTGCGGGGCCCTCGTCCGCCGGACGCCCGCGGAGGTCCCGCCGCGGCCGGCGCGCCCGCTGCCCGACGAGGTCCGGGCCCGGTTCGCGTTCGAGGTCGTGACCCCGGTCCGGCTCGAGCGCCTGCCCGACGAGGGGGAGGGGGTCGCCGAGGTGTGGAGCGGCGGGCTCGCGCTCCGGCTCGCGGGCGACGACCTCGACACGCCGGTCCAGTTCGAGTGGTGGCGCTCGCTCCGGGCGCCCCCGGTCGCGCCCGCGGTCGTCGTGACGCCGATCCTGGGCGGCGGGCGGAGCCTCGCGGTCGGGCACTGCGAGGACCTGACGGCGGCCGGGCTCCACGCGGTGCTCGTCGAGCGCGGGACGCGCGTGCTCGCGCGCCACTGGGAGGTCGAGGAGGTCGAGGCGTTCCTGCGCCGCGGCGTCGCGGCGCGGCTCGCGGTCGTCGACTGGCTCGCGGCCCGCCCCGACGTCGACCCCGACGGCCTCGGCGCGTTCGGGATCTCGATGGGCGGGCTCCTCACGACCGTCCTCCTGGCGATCGAGCCGCGCCTGCGCGCCGGCGTGATCGCGCTCGCGGGCGGCGACGTCGCGTCGATCATCCGCGAGTCCACCGAGGGCCGGCTCGTCACGTGGCGCGAGGAGCGGGCGGCCGCGCTCGGCCTGTCGCAGGCGGCGCTCGAGCAGCGCCTGCGGGCCGCGCTCCCCTCCGACCCCGGGCAGCTCGCGCCCTACGTGGGCGCCGAGCGCGTCCTCTGCGTCACGACCCGCTGGGACCAGGTCGTGCGCCCCCGCAACCAGCAGCTCCTGTGGGCCCGGCTCGGCCGGCCCGAGCGGCTCGACCTGCCGGCCGGCCACTACGGGGCGATCGTGTTCCTGCCCCACGTCATGGCCCAGGCGGTCGAGTTCCTCGCGGCCCGCCTCGCGCCCGGCGCGAGACCCGCGGCCGGGGCCACGACGGCGCCGCCCTGACCCTCACCCGCCCGCGCGGGCGACCCAGCCGAGCAGCTCGTCGAGCGCCTCGTAGACCCCGGTGACGCGGATCTGGAGGCCGGCCTGCTCGAAGCCGTCGAGCCGGTCGTCGGCGTTGACCTTGGCCTCGAGCACGCGGAGCTGCTCGCGGATCCGGGTCGCCTTCTCGAGGAGCGCGTCGACGGCGACGTCGTGCGCGAGGAGCGTCCGGTCGCGCGGGCGGAAGGCGACCGTCGCGACCGCGAGCCTGGCCGGCGGATGCGGGCCCCAGGCCGTCTCATGCGCGAGGACCTCGCGGAAGGCCGCCCGGACCGCGGGCCACGAGAACGGGCCGCGGGCCTCGGGCGCGCGGGCGAGCGGCGGCGGCACGTAGGGCTCGAGCTCGGGCGCGCTCCCCCCGCCGCGCCGGCGGCCTGGGCCTGGCTGGGCCGCGGACGGCGGGCGGCGGACGTGGCGCGGCACGCGGGCGCTCGCGGTCGCCTCGCGCTGCGGGAGGAGCTCGAGGAGCTGCGGGAAGCGGAGCGGCACGTCGGCGTCGCCCGCGCGCGGCGTGACCAGGAGCAGGAAGTCCGCGGGCGCGCTCGCGAGCGGCTCGTTGTCCTCGTCGTAGAAGGCGTCGTCCTCGCGCCAGTCGAGCACGCGCACCTCGAGCGACCAGCGCCCCGGCTCGACCGGGAAGTGCGCCCCGGTCCCGGGGATCGCGAGGATCCGCTCGCCCTTGCCGTCGCCGGGCAGGCGCTCGGCCGCGCCGACGAACACCTCGCCCGAGGTGACCTCGAGCCCGAGCCCCTCGAGCCGCCCGACCGTGAGCCGCTCCTCCTCCGCGGTCGCCGCGCCCACGCGGAGCGCGCAGCGGAACGCCCCCTCGTGCCCGAGCGGGAGGATCGCCGCGCGGCCCTCGGCCACCTCGGGGACGCTCGCCGCGTCGACGTCGCGCCACCAGGCGCTCGCGTCGCGCGCCCGCGGGCGCAGGACCTCCGGGTCGAACGCGACGAGCACGCCCAGGTCGGTCTCGAACGGGATCGCCCCCACGCTGCCCTCCTGCGCCGGGGCGGGATCCTAGCAGCCCGCTCGGGGCCGCCCGGCGGCGGCGCTCGACGCGCCTCGCCCGGCCCCCGGGCGGCGCCGGCCCGCGGGTCAGCGCGGGGCGTCGCCCGCGGCCAGGAGGTCGTCCGCGGTCGCCGCGAGCCAGCGCCCGGGGAAG
>JANJTH010000145.1 GCA_024711205.1 Planctomycetota bacterium
GTGGCGCGCGCACGTCGCCGCGCGCGCCGAGCCCCCAGCCGCCGAGCCCGCCTCGGCGCTCGCCCGGCTCCGCCCCCTGCTCGCGGGGCATCCCACGCACGACCCCGCGCGGCACGTCGCCGCGCTCGAGGCCGCCGCGCGGGCGCCTTAGGGCGGGAGCGGGGTCTCTCGCTCGAAGGGGCGCCGCACGTCGGTCTCGGTCACGCGGACGAGCAGGCGGCGCTCGGCGAACAGCCCGCGCGACGCGCGATGCAGGTGCAGCCGGCCGTACGTCACGACCTGGCAGGAGGGGACGCGCTGCGTGGGCGGGGCGAGCGCGCGCACCTGGGCGTCGAGCGCGGCCATGCGGTCGTAGGCGCCGCAGCCCACCGGGACCTCGAGCTCGACGGGGCCGGCGAGGAACTCGGTGAGGCTGGCCGCGCCCGTGACGAACAGGTGGTGCACCTCGGGGGACGACGGATGCCGCGGCTCCGGCACGGTGTCGATGTGCCAGGTGCCCATCCCGGGCGCGCGGCCGGCGACGATGTCGTCCACGCGCACCTCGACCAGGACGAAGCGGCGCGGGCCGGCCTGGCCGAGCGCGACCGCGTCGAGCACGCGGCGCACGTAGGGCGTCGTGCGCGCGCGCACGCGCTCGAGCGACGCGCCGCGGAAGCCGCCCGACGGGAGGTCCCCGGGCGCGGGCGGGGGGAGCGCCGCGCCCGGGCGCAGGGGCTCGGCGTTGAACACGACCCGCTGGAGGTTCGGGTCGGACCCGCTCCACGCTCGGTCCGTGCTCGGCCGGCCGCCCGCCGGTCCGTCGGCCTGGCACGGCCCTCCCGCGAGGTTCAGGCCAGCCTCGCGCCGGGCCCGAAGCGCGCGACGCCGGAGGCGCCGTCGCGCTGGAGCGTGGCGGCGTAGCAGGCGCCGCGGCGCAGGCGCAGCCAGGGCTCGAAGGCCTCGAGCGCGCCGCGGACCTGCTCGGCCCCGGCGCCCGGGGGCAGGCCGCGCCGCGGCTCGAGGTCCGCGAGCGCGTGCAGGGGGAGCCCGGCCTGACGCGCCTCGTCCACGAGCCACTCGAGCTCGCGCCGCTCGACGTGCACCTCGAGCCGGTGCTCGTCGTACCAGTCGTCGTTGTAGCCGGGCGTCGACCCGAGGAGCGCCGCGACCTCGAGGTCGGCGTGCTCCGCGAAGAGCGCGGGCAAGAGGCTCGTCCACGCCGCCTCGCCGTCGGCCAGGAACGCCGCGGTCTCGTCGGCGAGGTCCCGGTCGGCCCCGTCCGCGATCGCGAGCGCGCCCGCGACGTCGCCCCGACCGACGGGCACGCGCGCGCCCGCGTCGAACGCCGCGCGCCGCGCCGCGAGCGGCGCGCTCAGGTCCTCGACCTGGCGGAGCGGGACCTCGCGCGAGGCGACGGCCTCGCGGTCGTCGGGGCGCCCGCGCCACCCGCGCGCCTCGTCGTCGACCACCCGCACGTGCTCGCCCTCGCGCTCGATCCGCCGCGCGCCTCGGAACTCGTGCTGGGACGGGAGCAGCGCGGCGAAGCGCAGCAGGTCGCGATGGAAGGCCTCGGCCCCCGCCTCGTCGGCGAAGTAGTTCGCGCGCTTCGGCTCGTCGCTCGGGCGCACGCGGAGCTCGATCACCCAGGGCTCGACACCGCGCTCGATGAGCCGCCAGCCGACCTCGACCCCGGCGAGGCCCGGGTGGTCGCGGAAGGCGCCGCCCAGGAACGAGGCCAGCCCGGCGACCATGGCGTCGGCCCAGCGCTCACGCGCCGTGGCCAGCCGCGCGCGCGCCTCGCCCACGAGCGCGACGCAGGCGGCCACGTCGAGCAGCCCCGCCCGGGCCCGCGCGCGCGCGAGGGCCTGCCGGAGCGAGGGGTCGCCCGCCGCGCGGCGCTCCAGGTCTCGGAGGTCCTCGTCCACGCGCTCGCTCGCTCGGACACCCCGGGGCTGCCCTGCGCCCCGGGGCGCAAGGGGGGAAGTGTACTCCGCCGCCCGGGCGCCCGTCCGGCGAGCCTGCCGAGCGCCTCCGCGAAGCGGTCGTCGTCGCTCGCGAGGGCGGGCGCGAGTCGAGCTTCTCTGGAGGGGCCGTGCCCGGCGCGCCGCGACGCGTGCTCGCCGATGGCGGCGCCCCCGCCCAGGAGGTCAGCTCCAGCTCGACTCTTCCTGGATCCCGAGCTCGCGCATCTTGTTGAAGAGCGTCTTCCGGCTCACGCCGAGCGCATCGGCGGCCTTCGTGCGCGAGCCGTCGTGGGCCGCGAGCGCCGCGACGATCGCCGCGCGCGTCGCGTCGGCCACGACGTCGGCGAGCGGGCGGACGGGGCCCTGCGCGGCGGCCGGGGGCGTCGCTTGCGTGCCTGGCGCCGGCGCGCCCGCGGTCGCAGGCGGCGAGCCCGCCGGCGAGGCGAAGGGCTGGGGGCCCGCGCCGCGCGCGAGCTCGGCCAGCGCCTGCTCGGGGCCGAGGAGGACCACGCGGCGCGCGACGTTCTCGAGCTCGCGCACGTTGCCCGGCCAGGGGTGCGCGAGCAGGCGCGCGAGGTGCGCCGGCGTGGGCGTCGGCGCGGGGCGGTCCCAGGCCGCGGCGTGTCGGGCGAGCAGGTGGCAGAGGAGCTGCGGCAGGTCGGCGAGGCGCGCGCGCAGCGGCGGGAGCTCGACCCGCACGACGTCGAGCCGGTAGAGCAGGTCCTGCCGGAAGGCGCCGCGGTCGACCTCGCGGTCGAGGTCGCGATGCGTGGCCGCGATCACGCGCGCGTCCACGGGGCGGTCGCGGTCGTCGCCCACGCGGCGGACGCGGCGCTCCTGGAGCGCGCGGAGGAGCTTCGCCTGGGCGGCCGGCGCGAGCTCGCCCACCTCGTCGAGGAAGAGCGTGCCCTCGTGCGCGAGCTCGAACAGCCCGGGCCGGTCCGCCGCCGCCCCCGTGAAGCTCCCGCGCTTGTGCCCGAACAGCTCGGCCTCGAGCAGCGCGTCGGGGAGCGCCGCGCAGTTCACGACCACGAGCCGGCCGCGATGCCGCCCGCTCGCCTCGTGGAGCGCGCGCGCGACGAGCTCCTTGCCCGTCCCGCTCTCGCCCAGGACGAGCACCGGGGCGTCCGAGGCCGCGACCGCCGCGAGCCGCGCGCGCACGGCGCGCAGGGCCGGGCTCTCGCCCAGGAGCAGGTCGCCCCCGACCTCGGGCGGCGGTGGTCCCGCCGGGGCCGGAGCCGACGGGCCCCCCGCTGGCGGGTTCGCCTCGTCGGCGGGGTCGCGCGCGCCGGCGGCCTCGCCCAGGAGCCCCGCCGGCGCCTGGATGACCGCGGGCGCGCGCGCGCCGGCGTCGTCGAGGAGCCCGGCGCTCCGGCCGGCCCGCTCGAGCAGCGCGAGCAGGGCGTCGGGGTCGACCGGCTTCGTGAGGAAGTCGTAGGCCCCGAGCCGGAGCGCGGCGACCGCGCGCTCGAGCGTGCCGACGGCCGTGAGCACGACGACGCGCCCCGCGCGGCCGTGCCCGCGCACGCGCGCCAGGAACTCGCCGCCGTCGAGCCCCGGGAGCTGCCAGTCGAGGAGCGTCACGTCGAACGGCGGCGCGCCGGGCGCGTCGACCCGCGCCAGGCCCTCCTCGGCCGAGGCGACCTGCACGAGCTCGACCTCGGGCCCCACGAGGTCCGCGAGCATGAGCCGCGCGTTGCGCTCGTCCTCGACGTGCAGGAGCCGCAGGCGCGCCGTCACGCGGGCCCCCCTCGCGCCGGCTCGTCGGCGCAGGAGACCCCGCTCGCGACCTCGAGGCCGCGGGCGCCCTCGCCGTCGGGAGGCTCCCCGACCTCGCCCGCCGCGAGGCTCCCGGCGCCGGCGGGCGCCTCGCCGGCCGGCGCGGCCGCACCCGCTGTCGGCGGCGTCTCCCCGCGCCCGGCCTCGCGGACCCGCTCCGCGGGCGGCGACGCCTCGGGCGGGAGCGTGGCGCGCGCGGGCACGC
>JANJTH010000167.1 GCA_024711205.1 Planctomycetota bacterium
CCCCCCCGGGCGCCCCCCGCGCGCGACGCCGCTGCAGCACCCGCCCGCGCCGGGGCCCCGGGCCCCGGGCCGGCGCCCGCGCCTGGGGCTCGTCGCCCTGAGCGCGGTCGCCGTGGTCGCGGCCGGGGTCGGGGTCACGCGCCGCGCGCTCGCGCGCGCGGAGACGGCGATCCTCGACGGCCTCGCGGCCGAGGGCCTCGCGTCACGCCCCGACGACCTCGCGCAGGCGGGGGACCTCGACCGACGTCGAGCCTGGCTCGACCTGGGGGACCGGTGCGCGCGGGAGCCGTGGTCGGTCCGCTGCCTGGGCAGGGGACCGCGCCATCGAATCGCCGAGGCGCTCGCCGACCCCGACGCCGCAGACCGGCTGGTCGGGTTTCAAGCAGACCCGCAAGATCCGCGCTGCCCCGGCACGTTCGCCGGGGCGGTGGAGCGGCTCGAGCGCCTCGCGGGCGAGCTCGAGCCGGAGGTCGACGCGCTCCTCGACACGCCGTGGACGCTCGGCTTCGACCCCCGGAACCACGACGCCGACGCCCGACGCCTGCCCTGGGTGACGCTGGCACTCAACGACACGTTCCGGTTCCGCGCGCTCCACCGCTCGGTCCGCGGGGACCAGGCCGGGGCCTGGCGCGACGTGCTCCGGCTCGCGCGGATCGCGGCGCGCCTCGACGCTCCTACGGACGTGTACGGTGGCTTGCGCCGAATCGTCGGCTCCCAAGCATGCAGGGCCGCCCGGGACCTCCTCGCCGCGCACGGCCCGCCCCCCCGGGCGCAGCGCGAGCTCCTCGTGCCCGCCTTCGAGGCGCTCGACGAGGCGGAGAGCCATGTCCGGGGGCTGCGAGGCGAGCTCGCGGTGTTCGTCGCGGGGGCGGCGCTCCCGCCGAACTTCGACGGCTGGGAGGTCGACGAGGTCGCGCGGCCGAGCGCGCTGCGCGCGGCCTGGCAGCGGACGCCCATGTGGCGACTCCAGCTCACGGCGCAGCTCGCGCACGAGGTCCGGCGCGCGCGGGACCTGCGTGACCGCCCCCGCGCGGCCCTCGCCGAGCTCGAGCCGGGGCGGCCCGCGCCCGGCGCCCCGACGGACGCCCTCGCGCGCCTGCTCGCTCAGAGCGGCGAGTACGGGCGCTCGTGGGTCCCCGAGCATCGCGCGCGCGTCCGGCTCGTGCTCGCGGGCCTGCGCCTGGGGCAGGGGCTGGGCCCCGACGCCGCGCCCGCGCTCGTGGACCCGCTCGACCCGCAGGGCCAGCCGCTCCGGCGCGTCGACCTGCCCGACGGGCGCGTGCGGCTGTGGAGCGTCGGGCCGGACCTGACGGACCAGGGCGGGGTCGGTCCGCGCCCGGGCAGGCCATACGACGCGAAGGACCACGACCTCGTGTTCGAGGTCGCCCCGCCCGCGGTCGACGAGGCCCCCGGCCGCGGACGCCGGCCCGTCCGGCGGTAGCGAGGGGACGACGGCGCCGACGGCGGGAGACCGCCCCGACCTGCGCCAGCCTGCATGCCCAAGCGGGCTCGGCCCCAGCCGGTCGTGGTGATCACCCAGGGGAGACGTGCGCTCACGAGCCCGCGGCGTCTGGGCCCGGGGCGAGGAACACGTCCTCGATGCGGGTGGCGACCTCGGCGCGGGCTCCCCACGCGTCGAGCTCCTCCAGGGTACCGACTGCGACCCGCTCGGCGTGCGCGGGCGAGAGGGGGCCGAACGCCCGCTCGAGCTGCCGGCGCGAGAGACTCCGCGCCACCCCGCAGCCCCTCTCGATCCCCTTCTCGATCCCCTCGGAGATCAACTGCTCGGCGGTGCTCATGACGACCTCGGCGGCTGGCTGCCCTGCGGACACGGCGACGACCTCGCGCAGGGCGAAGCGATCCAGGCCCTGGACGCGGAACAGAGCATCGCGAACGACGACGGCGAACCGCCCGCGGCCCCCCGGCTCGGCGACGAGCGCTCGGACCCCGGCCGCGAGCTCGACCCGGAACGCTTCGAGGACCCGTTCGGGCGTGAGCCCGGGGAGCACGACCGTCCGCATGACCCCGAACGCGACCCGGAGCATCGGCGGGGCTGGGAGCGCGGCGACCACCGCGGGGCTGCGCGCGCCCAGGTCGAGGAGCGTCAAGCGGAAGCCGACGAGGTGCGGGGCCAGCAGGTCGAGGGTGGCCGGGTCCGCGTCGAGCTGATCGCGCAGGGCGAGCGGCCCGCGCCAGGGCCGCGCGCTCTGGTGGACGACGACGGGCAGGACCACGGGGAGCAGCGCGGGAAGGGGGTGCTCACGGCGCCAGGCGAGCAGCTCGTCGAGCACGTAGCTGCAGCCCTGGCGAGGCATGTCGACGTCTGCGTCGCGCTCGTGCTCGACGATCAGGCACAGGAGCGCCCGACGCGGCGTCGGCTCGGCTCGCTCGATCGGGGCTTGCTCCGGGCTCGGGGCGCGCTCGGCCGAGCTCCCGGCCGTCGGACCGCCGAGCCCCCCCTCGCGGGTCCAGCGGACGCCCCGCTCGCGGGCTCGCGCGAGCCGGTCGAGCTCGAGGCGCGGAGGGTGCACGAGAACACGAGGTCGCGCCGCAGCTCGCCCAGCTCGTCGCTCACCGTGTCGGGCGTGTCGAGCCGCAGCGAAGCCGGGTCGATCGCGGCCACGAACGCCTCGGGGACGCCCGCGAGCCGGAGCACGGCGAGCGCGCCCTCGGGCGTCTCGCAGGCCACCTTGAACAGGCGGTCGCGGTGGGGCGCGCGCGGCGCGCCGGACGGTCCGTCGGGCGGCGGGCAGGCAGGCGGCGACGGGCTCATGGCGGCGAAGGGCAGCGAGCGCGGCGCGATCGGGCAAGTTGCGAGTCTTGGCTTTGCTCGGCTCGAAGCGTGCGGCGGGCGACCTGCCCGGCGCGACCGGTGCAAGGCCGAGGCCGCCCAGCGAGTGCTGGCCCCCGCGAGCGCCTACGGCGCCCGAACCGGACTCGCGCCCGGTGCGCGCGGGCCCCCTCGCGAGCCCCTTCGAGGGCCTGCTCGGTGCAGCGCTCACGCCGGCCCGTCGGACCCGAACGCTACCCTGACTCTCTTGGGCCGCGGCCCGCGGGAGGTCCCATGGCGCTCGACACCGACTTCCACGAGCTCGCGACGCGGCACCCCGAGGTCGCGCTCGCGCTCGCGGGCCTGGAGGTGCGCGGGCCGTACCGGGCGGACGCGCTCGAGGTCAAGCGCGCGCGGCGGATCGACTGTGTGTTCACGCCGCTCGAAGCGGGACCGCCGGGCGGCCCGCGCGACCCGCGCGTGTTCCTCGAGCTCCAGGCGCGGCACGACCCGGACGCCGAGCGCCGGCTGCTCGAGGAGGTCGTGCTCGCCTGCGTACAGGACGGGTGGTTCGAGCCGGTCGAGGTGCGAATCCTCTACACGGAGCGACGCTTCCTCGAGACGTCGCGCCCGGCCGACGTCTGCTCGGGCGGGCGCGCCTTCCTGCGCTTCACGCCGACCCGGCTCGTGCTCGCCGAGGTCTCGCCCGAGGGCCTGCTCGCGCGCGGCGGCCCCGCCCTGATCGCGCTGCCGCTCACGGGCAGCCCCGAGGTGGTCGTCCGCGGCGCGAGCGCCTGGCACGAGCGCCTGCGCGCCAGCCCCGAGCTGGCCGGACCGCGACGCGACGACGCGGTCGAGCTATTCTGCAAGCTGCTCGCAGACCGACTCGGGACCACGGAGGTCCAGAGGCTGCTGCGAGAAGGAGATCGCGTCATGGAGGACACCGCCACCGGCCAGCGCCTGATCGAGCGGGGGATCGAGCGGGGCGCCCTGCGCGCCCAGCGCGAGGGCGTGCGCCGCGTGCTCGAGCTCCGCCTCGGGCCCGTGCCCGCGGAGCTCGCGGCGCGGATCGAGACGCTCGCGACGACGAGCGCCCTCGACCGGCTGCTCGAGCGGGCCGTCCTCGCGGCGAGCTACGACGAGGTCGAGTCCGCGCTGGGCTGAGCAAGGCGCGAGGGCCCTGCCTGGCCGGCCGGCCGGAGAGAAGTCGGCCCGGCCCGGTGCGCGGGCGGCTCGGGTCTTCGAGCGGACCGGGCACCCGTGGGCGCTCGGCGACGGCCCCCCGGTCGGCAGGGTGGCCGACCGGGACGGACCCACGCTGGCAGGGAGAAGGCTCAGGACGTCGTTCCTGTTGCCGGGCGCGTTCCTGTCGCGGTTCGCGACGCGGCAACTGGACGCCGTGTCGTTCAGCACGAGCGCGGGACCAGGAACGGGAGGAGCAGCGGACCTTGGCGCGTCGGCCCCCGGATCGGTTACGAAACCGGGTGCCGGAGGGCACGCATGGCGAGCGGCGAGCGCGTGGGCGACGGGGACCCGGCGAGCGCGGCGCCCGCCCGGCGCGGGATCCCGCTCGGGCTTGCGATCGCGGCCGGGGCAGGGCTCCTGTGCCTCCTCCCGTGGGCGGGCCTGCGGCGGCTCCACCGCCTGTGGGACGAGGCCCGCGTGGCCGTGTTCGACGGGCTCGCCGCCGACGGGCTCGCGTCGCGGCCGGCGGACGTCGCGGTCGTGGGCGACCCCGATCGCCAGCAGGCGCTGGTCGACGCGGCGGCGCCGATCGACCTCTTGCCGGGCGCCGTTGGGCTCACGCTCGGCGTGCGCCGAGAGCAGCTCCGGCGCGCGCGCGAGGCGCCGAAGGTCGCGGCCGCGCTCGGGGTGTTCGAGCCCGACCCGGGCGACCCGCGCTGCCCGCCCGACCTCGAGGGCGCCATGGCGCTGATCCTGGCCGAGGCCGCCCGCGCCGAGCCCGAGGTCGACGACCTGCTCGCGCGGGCCTGGCGCCTACCCTGCGACACGACGCAGGGCCTCGAGCTCGACCTGCCCGCGCTCCTGCCGGCCAAGGGCCTGGTCCGGCTGTTCACGACCCGGGCGGGCTGGCGCTCGCTCGAGGGCGACGCCGCGGGCGCGTGGGACGACGTGTTCCGGGCGCTCCGCCTGACCGAGCGGATCGATCAGCCCGCCGTGATCTCGCGGCTCGTGCGGGTCGCCTGCGCCGGGCTCGCGCTCGACGCCGCGGGCGAGCTCCTCGCCGCCCACGGACCGCCCGAGTCGGCGCAGCGCCCCGCGCTCGACGCCGCGCTCGCGGCCCTCGACGAGGGCGCCGGGCTGACGCGCGCTTACCAGGGCGAGCTGGCGTTCTTCGAGCGCGGGCTCGAGGGGCCGTCGGGCCTGCGGGGTCTCGTCGGCGACGACGACCTCGGGGCGCTCGCGACCGTGCGCGCCCGGCTCGAGTGGCCGCGCTGGCGCTTCGACGTGGCCCTGCGCCAGAGCGAGGTCGTCCGCGTCCTGCGCGGGGCCGAGGCGGCCCCGCTCGACGCGGTCCGCCCGCTCGCGAACCTCGAGCAGGACCTGAAGGACCGCGGGCAGCTCCTCGCGCAGCTCCTCTTCACCTCGGCGTCGGGCGTCCTCGCGAAGGACCTCCGGCTCCGCGCCCGGGTCCGCCTCGCGCTGGCCGCCCTCCGGCGCCGCGACGCGAAGGCCCCGGGGGCGCCGCCGCCCCTCGCCGACCCGTACGACCCGCAGGCCGGCCCGCTCCGCCGCGTCGACGACCCCGACGGGCGGACGCGCCTGTGGAGCGTCGGGCCGGACCAGCAGGACCAGGGCGGGCTCGCCGCCCCGGAGGGCACGCCGGTCGAGGCGCCCGGCTACGACCTCGTCGTCGAGGTGGCCCCGGGCGGCTGACGGCGCGCCGTCCAGGCCGCCGCCGCGGGGGCCCGGCGCGTCGGACGGGGTCGGCCCCGGGCGAAGGGGCGGCGGCGTGCGTATCCTGCGCGCGGGAGGCGCGCGTGGACCAGGACGACGGTGAGCAGGGCGGCGGTTCGGCCCCGGGGGCGGCGCCGCCGCCCGCGCGACGCGGCGCCCCCTGCGCCCTGCTCGTGGTCGGCGCCGTGTGCGTCCTGTGCCTGCTCCCCTGGGCGGGGCTCCGCGCGCTCGACCGCGCGTGGGACCGTGAGCGCGAGGCGACGCTCGAGGCGCTCGCGGCCGACGGGCTCCCCGCGCGCCCGGCGGACGTGACCGTCGAGGGGGATCCCGACGCGGAGCAGTGGCTCCTCGCGGCCGGGTCCAGGGTGGACGCGCTCCCGCCCGCCGTCGGGCTCATGCTCGGGGCGAGCCTCGACCACCTGCGCCGTGGGCGCGCCGACCCGCGCGCCGCGGCGGACCTCGGCGTGTTCGAGCCCGACGCGGGCGACCCTCGCTGTCCGGCCGACCTGGCGGGCGCGGTCACGCTCTCGAACGCCGTCGCGGCGGAGCTCGAGGCGGAGCTCGACCGGCGGCTCGCGCGCCCCTGGCGGCTCCGCTACGACGCGGCGGGCGGGTTCGACGTCCCGCTCCCGGCCCTCATGCCGACGAAGTCGCTCACGAACCTGTTCGCGACCCGCGCCCGCTGGCGCGCCCTCGAGGGCGACCTCCCGGGTGCCTGGGACGACGCCGCGCGGACGCTCCGCCTGGCCGCGCGCATGGACCTGCCGCCGCTGATCGGACGGCTCGTGCGGATCGCCTGCTCCGGGATCGCGCTCGGCGCGCTCGAGGACCTGTTCGCGCTCGCGGGGCCGCCCGACCCCGCGCGCGCGGCCGCGCTCGAGGCCCAGCTCGCCCTGCTCGACGAGGGGCGCGGCATGACCGACGCCTACCGGACCGAGCTCGCCATGTACGAGGTGGGCCTCGACGGGCCCGGGGGCGTCGACGCGCTCGCGGTGGGCTCGAACATGCCCTTGCCCGCGCGCGTGCTCGCCCGGACCCAGTGGTCGCGCTGGCGCCTCGACCTGACCGCGCGCATGGCGGCGGCCGTGCGCGCCGCCCGCGTGGGCGAGGACCGCCCCGTCGAGGCCGTCGGCGCGCTCGAGCGGCTCGAGGGGGAGGTCGCCGCCGACGGCACCCTCCTCTCGCAGCTCCTCCTGCCCGCGACCTCGAAGGCCTTCCTGAAGGACGTCCGACACAGGGCGCGCGTCCGGCTGGCCCGGGCCGCGCTGCGCGTCCCGACCGGCAAGGGGCCGGACGCGACGCCGGCGCTCCTCGACCCGTTCGACCCGGCGGGTGCGCCGCTCCGCCGCACGGACGGGGCCGACGGCCGCTCGCGGCTGTGGAGCGTCGGCCACGACGGGGTCGACCAGGGCGGGGCGGTCAGGCCCGACGGGACGGCCGACGACGCCCTGGGCTACGACCTGGTCGTCGAGGTGGCGCCGGGGCGCTGAGGCGGCCCGGGCGGCCGGCCGAACGACCGCGGCGGGCCTCGTCAACGGCCCCCGGCGGGCCCCGGGGGGCCGGGCGGCGCGGGGGTCAGGTCGAGCACGTGCAGGACGCCGCGGCGCGTGCCGACGAGCGCGCGGCCCCCGTCGGGCGAGAACGCGACGGCGCACGGGGCGTCCGGGACCGGCGTCAGGTCGAGCGCGGCCAGGCGCGCGCCCGTGGCGAGGTCCCACAGGCACACGGTCCCGTCTCGGCTCGCGCTGAGCGCGCGCCGCCCGCTCGGGCTGAGGGCCACGCCGTCCACGGCGGCCGCGTGCGCGAGCGTCCGCTCGGCCGTGAGCCCGCTGCGCCCGCTCGGGCGCAGCACGACGACCTGCCCGGCGTCGTCGGCCGCGAGGACCGCGCGCGTCGCCGGCGCGACGGCGAGGGACCGCACGACCGGCCCGGGGGCGCGCTGCGGGCGCGGCGCGTCGGGCGGTCGCCAGGCGAGGAGCGCGCCGTCGGCGGTCGCCACGAGCACGTCGTCGTCGTCCGGCGCGAAGGCGAGCGCCACGACGTCGGCCGTGAGCGGCGCCTCCGCCACGGCGCGCGTGAGCCCGGCCAGGTCGTAGAGCACGAGGGCCTGCCCGCCGGCGGCGAGGCGCCGCCCGTCGTGCGAGACGGCCGCGGCGACGACCCACCCGCGCTGCCGGGCCGGGATCAAGGGCCGCTCCCAGTCGAGCGGCCAGAAGTGGACCTCGCCCTCCGACGTGCCGGTGATGGCGAGCGGGCCCTGCGCCTCCGCGCCGGCGTCGCCCAGGCGGCGCAGGCGCAGCGCGAACGCGAACGCGCCTTGCGCCTGCGCGCTCGCGGCGCGCTCGACGCCCGTCGCGAGGTCCCACACGCGCACGGCCTCGTCGGTGCTCGCCTCGACGCCCCGCCCGTCGGGGAGCACGGCGACCCCCTGGACCCGCCCGCCCGGGGACACGGGGCGGTCCAGGGCGGCGCCGGTGGCGAGGTCCCAGGCGTGAAGGCGCGGGTCGAACCCGCTCGCCCACGCGACGCCCTCGCCCCGCGCGAAACCGCAGGCGTTCGACATGCGCCGCACCCCGCGCAGGTGCTGCTTCGCGCCCCTGGGCACGAGGTCGAGCACGCACACGGTGTCCGCGTCGCCGCCGACGACGGCCCGGCTGCCGTCGCGCGAGACCGCGAGGGCCCGGATCGCGCCGACGTCGGGCAGCAAGCGCAGCGGGGCCGTGAGCGAGGGCGGGTCGAGGGCGAGCGTCCACACGCCGAGGGTCTTGTCGGCGCCGCTCGCGGTGAACCAGCGCGTGCGCGTCGCGTCGGCGGCGAGGCACGTGATCGGTCCGAGGTGGGCCGTGGTCTCGAGCACGACGCGAAGGCCCGCGTCGCCGACCTCGACGAGCCGGAGGCTCGCCCCCACGGTGGCGAGGAGCAAGTCGTCGCGGATCCAGCCGACCGGCCCGCCCTGGGGCTCCGGCACGCTGACGCCCGGCGGCCCGCGCTCGACCTCGGGTAGGCCGGCCCCGACGGGAGCCCGAGCGCCTCCCGCACCGCCGGCCGGGACGGGCACGACCCGCAGCGCGCGCGCCTCGCCGTCCCCGTGGACGACCGCGAGCCGGCGACCGTCGGGCGAGAAGGCGAGGGCGCGGATCGCGCCCGGGCCGAGCGCCAGGGCGCCCCGCGGCGCGCCGCCGGCGAGGTCCCACAGGCGCACGACGCCGCCGCCGCCGCCCGCGGCGGCGAGGGCCCCGTCCGGCGACGCGGCCGTCGCCCAGACCTCGGCGTCCGGGGTGGGCGCTGCCCAGCCCACGCGGCCCAGCGCGGGCTCCACGAGCGCGACGAAGCCGTCGGCGGTCCCGATCAGGGCCGCGTCCCCGTCCGGGGCGGGGGCGCTGCACAGCACGCCGCCCGGGGGCTTCCAGGCCGGGTCACCGATCGTGCGCAGCACGGGGAGGCCCGGGAGCGGCGCCGCCGCCGGCTCGCTCGGGCGGGCGCCGGCCGTCCCCGGCGGGGTGGGCGGCGGGGCCGGGGCTGCCGGCCCCTCCGCGCCGGGGCCCCGCGTGGAGACCGCGACCCCGACGGCGCCCGCGAGCGCGAGCAAGCCGACCGCCGC